>CALVPQ010000001.1 GCA_944351415.1 uncultured Clostridia bacterium
ATTGTTAGTCTACCATCTTTTAATTTTACATTAAGCTTACTAAGTTCTTTTGCAAGTTGTTCCATTTCTTTATCAGTAAGTTCCGCTTCTTTTAATGTTCCACCAAAATCAACAAAACTTAGAAAATCTATAATTTCCACTAATGAAATAGGAAGGACAGCATCATCGTCTAAGAGTATAAGGTCTGAGTTAATATAATATCGACCAACACCTTGCTTTATTATTTTATTTTTTCCAATATATTTTTCAAGTTCTTCTAAACATTCTTCAATCATTCTATCCCTCCACTTGATATTTCGTTATTAGTTGAATTTTCTTTTTGCTTCTTTGACTTTTTCTCCAAATAATCACCTTTTATAGAATATTTAGGTTTATAATCTTTTTGTATTATACGTTCTCTGCTTTTTGATATACAATTCATAACTTCGTTGGCACACTCAACTTCAAGGTCTGAAAGCACTTGAAGTTCATCTAAGTTTGTGGTATTTGAGCGCTCATCATAGACAAACTGAATAAACTTTAATGCATTGATAAGCCCAGTAAAAGATTTTTCAGAAGGTGCTTGTTTAGGATTTAAAAGCTCAAATTTTTTTACAAGTTTTGTTATAATTTCATGATTATCTTCTTTATCTTTTTTATAATTATTGACAAGCTTATTTACAGATTTTATATCAAGAATTTTTTTATTATATTTTGCTTCCAAAAATGGCATATTATAGTGCAAACCTTTCGCATAATCTTCTTTAATTTGTGCATCTGGTGTGCTATCAAGTATAGTTAGATAATTTATAAGATGTTTTATATCAATAGCATTGCATCTACCCGTTTTCCACTTTGCATCGGCATTATTTCCCTTATCTTCATATTTCTTAGCACATATTATATTGTCATCTCCATTTTGAAAATGAATATGTGGACTCGCTGTATCATCACCAAAAATCTGATAGCGATTATCTTCTCCAATATAAATATTTTTATGAAACGGTTTATTTTCTGCCACACTATCATATCTTAAGAACGAGTGTGTCTTCTTAGGGTCTCCATCAAGCATAACATACATTGAAATTGAAAGAGTTCTATCATAAATTCTTGGTAAATAAACAAGTTTTTCCTGATCTTGCTTTGATGAATAAAGAGTTTTATAATCATTTAAATATTCTTCATCTGATAGTTCAAAATTCAAATTTACAATTTTTGCAAAGAGCATTTTTTCATCATCTGAAACATAAAATTGTGCATCATTAAAGTCTTTCACTTTATCGTCTGATGTATAGTTTCTATTGCCAAACTTTATATTATTGCTGAAAGTATAAAGTGGCTTAGAATAGTCATATTGCTCTATAAAAACAGGATATTTATTTGCTCTTTGAATATCAAGATAGTCTTGTGACTTTAAAACAAACATTTTGTGTTGCCACTTTCTCTTTAAAAATCCGCTTACATCAAAATTCTTTAAAACATCAGTGCAGTTTTGCCTTAAAACTATGCTATTAAGTTCGGCATCACTACTAACTTTTAAAAGTTCCTTTTCAATTGACTTTTTAGCAATATCTTTATGTAAATATTTTGGAAAACCCAATCTATCAAGTGTGGCATTGAAATCCATAGCAGTTGAAGCACCATTTTTTTCTAGCATTAATTTAGATTTATTTTCTAAAGTAATTTGTATCACCTGTTGAGATAAAATTGAATGCTTTCTCCTTTTTCCTTTTTTCCCCATATTTCTCTCCTTTAGGAGTAGTTTATCACATTTTACATATAATTGCAATAGAAATTAAAAAATTTAAGTTTTTAAAATGTTTTGTTACAATTTGGGTGTCAGTAAAAGTTGAAAGACTTTTGGTTTGGCACTTAAATTTTTTATACAAAGGGGGTGATGGAAATTCTACGATATATGGCTAAATTTTATGTAGGCAAAAAAGAAGTTAGCTATTTTGACTTCCGTAAAGCCTTAGGTTATTAAGGAGATTTGACTATGGGAAAAGTTAAAGAAATTGCTGATGACAGCATAAGAACTTATTGTGAAAAACAATAAGTTAAAGAAACAGATTGAAAAGTTAAAAAACATAATTATGGAGTTGGAATATAGTAGAGATATTTCACTACCCTATTAAAAGGAGAATAGATGTCAGTAATATACAAGGGTAAAAGATTACTTAACCCTTATGAAAAAGGTAATAAAGCTTTTTGTGAATTGCAAAAAGGTGTTCACTATACTAACACAGGTAAAGTTAAGCTGAATAGGCAGAAGAAACCTATTCGCCTATCAGATACTGAAAGAGCTTACAGAAGTGGCTATCTTGCAGCACAAAAGGACTCACGAAGGGCATATAGGTCAAGACAAAATAAAAATAGTGGACTTCCTGTTATATACATTAACAATTAAGGTAGCATAGATTGAAAAAACGTTTAGGACAAGTATATTGGGCAAATAGTAAGAAAATAGATAAATTTGACCTAAAAGAAAGGCGTTTATATGCTGTTTGTAAAGATAATGGTTCTTATGTGAAAGTTGTAAAAGTTCGTGGATATAATGAAAATTTAAAAAATAATGATAGATTATTTGAACTTGACACTAAGAAATACGGCTTAAAGAAAAGAAGTGGAATTGATTATAAAGAATATAGTTTTAGAAGTGATAATAGAAAACTTTTAAGTTTGGAAGATAGAGAAGTATTTGATAATCACCCTTCTATATCCCTTTCAAGCCACGATACACATAAAATGTTATCAAATATAAAATTACATAAAAAAGGGAGAAGATTAAACTCTTCTCCAAAAATACACGGTGCGGGTCGGAACAAGCCGACAAATATTAAAAAATAATATTTCGCTTTGTGTATGATTAAATTTTACAATATTTAGATATTAAAGTCAATAAATTTATAAATATTTTTATATATTTATTTAAAAATTTGCGACGTCGCAAAAATTTTAAAGCGCGTCTTCTTTTGTATGCTGACGTTATCATGTTGGAGATAGGAGAAAAACAACTTAATAAAAGTGTAAGTCAAGGCAACGTGTCCTTGCACAGCATAGATACTTAAAGTCCTTGCAATTACAATTTAATAAACTGTAAGTCGAAAGTAATGTGACTTCGCACAAGGTTAGTAGTTTAAGCTGATACTATAAAATTTTTATTATTAGATTTAGAAAATAAGTTTTAAAAAAAGAAATAAGTAGAAAAGGAGAATATAAAATGTTAGATAACAAACCAATTAGAGAAATAGGAATGATTATAGGAAAGAAATTTACAAAAGCAAGAGAAGCTGGAGAAAGTTTTGATGGAACTAGAAAATGGGAAGCAAAACCAGAAGAATTTTTTTTAGATATAGTAAGCTGTGATGAAGAAGATTTTAACAAAGAAACAGGTATCTTAAATGGCACAAGACTTTTATATAAAGTTGATAAAGAAGTTTATGATATGGCAAAATTCGGCGATTGGGCAAACGTTAAGTATACCCTATCACAATTTGGTAAAGAAGTTGTCCCTAAAGCTGAAAGTTGCACATTAAGATAAAAGGAGATTAAATGGCAAGATATAGTAACAATTCATCAATAGTATGGAAAGTTGTGATTGCAGTAATAACCGTTCTTGTTATGGCATTCTTTGCTCTAAGTATTTATTGTGGAGTTGAAGGCAAATCATATAAGGAAGTGTTTACAGGTGAAACTGAAGAAGCTCTAGAAGAACCAACTATTGATGATAATCAAGACAGCGAAGAAATTGTTGTTGATGATGAAGTAACAGGAGTAACAGCAGTTATCAGTTTAATTTAAATTATGTTTATAAGGGGTTTGGGGGTATTCCCCTTGCTCCTTATTTTAAATTAAAAGTCGAAAAGGAGTTAAAAATGAAAACTTTATTTTGGATAATTCTTATAGCTATTCTTTGTCCATCATTACTTACAGGAATTGTTTATTTAGTTAAACTCTTTATATAAGAATTATTAAAAGGAGAGAAATGGAAGGAAAGAAATTTATAAATTTCTTATTGGTAGTGTTTGCTTTTGTTGGTATTATATTTACACTCGTTTATGCATTAACAGTTTTGCAAGATAGTGGTTTGTATACTAACTCAACCTCCACTTATGCAAGTTCAGTTACTGACCCGGCAACTGGGAAAAAACTTTCACCACTTTCAGTAAGTTATTTTGAAAATTACAACAATTTAGGCAAAGAAGTTGTGGAATTTAAAATTCGTGCTTATTCTGACTCAAACAAACAAGCGCTTTATGAACGTGGTTATCAACTTATTATAGATGAAGAAAATGGAAATGAACTTTGGTATTATGACACAACTTATGGTATGAGTTTTCCAAGCGGTCACCCCTATGATGAAACAACACAAGAAGGACAAGCTAAAGAGTTTTATTATATTGATATAGATGATGAACTAGTTGCATTGAAATTAGATGGTTATTCTACTACTTATGAAACAAAAACTGATGGTTGGAAAATTGTTAGAACAATAGGTTTTTTAGGATTAAATCTATTATTTGAAGATAGTGATTATAAACAAACTGAAGAGACAATTCATTATTTCACTATGGAAGAATTGCTTTTAAAAATGAAAGATATAGTAAAAGGTAGCTCTTATGGTAGTGGCGAATATACCATGCCTTTTATTGACTTAGGAGAATTTTTACATATCTATAAAGTGGAGAATGGTTCAATCTCTGATGAGCCTATTGGAGCTGGAACTTTAATTAACAGTTATTTTTCATTAGACGTTAAATATGATAGACGTGGATTATCTTATGCCGGACAATCTATGTTTGACTCAGTGGCTAATGATTACAATTACAATGTAACAGGAATTGATTTTGACGTGAATTATTGGACATCTCGCTTAATTTACAATATTACTCAAAATGATTTTGATAAAAGATATTCATCTTTAAATGATGGTTATTATTTCATTCTTTCAACAGATTTAATCAATGAACTTAAACATTATGCTAATTTAGATATTTATATTACTTTTGATTTATCAGCATTTGATGATATTAAAGTTCTTGGGTTTGATTATTATGCATTAAATGGTATTAAAGTTGAAAGTATTACTCTAATAAGTGATACAAGCGCTAGTTTTGAGCTTATGCAAGGCTCGTTAAATGGAACTAATATTGAAACAATAAAATCTCATAATGTTAACATAGTCAATAACTCGGGTATTGAGGTGGAATATGAAGTGGTATAGCTATTTGATTTGTTTATTTTGTATTGCCGCGGGTGTTTTTAGTATTGTAAATCTTATTCCTATTTGGAATGAAAAACCGCCAATTATGGTGATATATCTTCAATAGAAACTCAAAATGGTTATGATGATGTTGTGAAGTTTGATTATGGTGTTATTCAGTTTGAAAGTGATGACAATATTAATTATGTTAATATTCAATCTTTTGCACCGGTTGAATTTGATGGTAGTGCTTTTAATTATGCTGTTTTATTTAATGATGAATTGTTATCAGATATAACGATATACTCAGGAAGAATAGAAGCAAGTTATACAAGAAATTTCTATGATACTGACGGCAGCATAGTATGTAATGCAACCATAGATTTCAATATTGAGTTTTATGGTGATTCTACACAAATTTCTATATCACATATCAACGAGAACGACTCTATAGTTTATTTGACTCGTTATATGACAATAAATGGGGCTATTTTAAAAATAGTTGAAAAGGAGTAAATATGGGTAATAAAACAAAAATAATATTAGGTGCATGCTCGGTATTTTTAGTATTTGCTGTTGGCTTAGTTCTATGGCTATGCTGGCCTGCAATAGAAGGCACAATAAATGGTAGTCGTTATTATACAGAGGAAGATTTGCAAGAAGCTTATGATAGTGGATATAATGATGGCTTAGCAAATGAGGAAGAGTTGACAAGTCAAATAGAAGCATACGTGATTTTAATTGAGCAAAATGGAATTACAATTAATGATTTAAACAGTCAAATTGAAACTTTGACGGAGCAAAACCAAGAATATGCTGAAGCTAATGAAATATTAAATCAATCAGTGTTAACCTTACAAAATCAGGTAAATGATTTACAATCTGATATTAGCGATTTAGAAGATGAAATTATTTCTAAACAACAACAAATTAATTCTCTTCAATCTCAGTTGTCCAATTTACAAGATGAAAATGATAGTAATCTTTCTATAATCATAAGTCTTAATACTCAGATTGAAAATTTAGAAAATGATATTGTAGAATTAAATGATTTAATTACTAATTATACTGCAACTATTAATTCTTTAAATCTTTCAATAGATAATCTAAATTCTGAAATTGAAGATTTAGAAGAAAGTCGACAATCACTGCAATCACAGGTAAATTCTTTAACATCGCAAATAGATGGATATCAACAAGAGATTGAAAACTATAAAAGCATAATTGCTACTTTACAAAGAGAGAACTATGCAACAGTTATATTTAAAATAGAAAATGAAGTTGTTTCTACTCAATCAATTAAGAAAGGGACTCACCCTACTGAAGTTGAAGATGAACGATTAAATGATGATACTTTTAAAGGTTGGATTATTGAAAATACAACTGATATTGTTGACCCATATACATATAATATAGAACAAAATGTTGTTTTTGTTGCAAGTTTCGAAACAACATATAATGTTACTTTTATAGTAGAAGATAGCACTGTTGATACACAGTCTGTTAATGCAGGTGATTATGCAACAGAGTATATTGTATCAGATACTGGAGAATATGTTTTTGATTATTGGATAGTTAATAGTGTTAAGGTTGAGAATATTTCTACTTATCAAATTAATGCAGATACGGAATTTATTGCAGTATTAAAATACTATAAAACTGTATCTTACCAAGTTGATGAAGAAATTATTAAAACAGAAAAAATACTTGAAGGCAATTCTTTAAATTCTAATTTTGCCCCTACTATTAAAGACTTTGAAATAAAATTTAATGGTTGGTTGTTAAATAATGAATTTGTTGATACGTCTATTCTTGTTGTTACCGACAATATCACCCTTGTTGCAAGCTTAACAGATAACCATAGCGATTTTACTGGTGTATTCGTTGGTGAAAACGAAGATGGGTCTGTAAGTTTAAGATTAGATATAACTGACTCCAATGTATATTTTGTTACATATACTGGTTCTAATGAATCTTATATAAAAGAGCCTGCTTTTCTTGATGAAGCATATAATGAAGATTATTACATTTTAGGAGATTATGGCAAATTTGGATTTGAAATATATTTTAATGAAAATGGAACTATTACTGCTAATGATGATTTTTCTAATACTTTTACTTTAACAAAAATTTCAAACCATGCAAATGATATACAACAAAATTATATTGAGAGCATGACAAAACATTATATAGCTAGCACTTTTGAAGGTGAAGACGTTATATGCGATATAGTATTTAATAAATACACATTAACAATTACAACTAGTGTTGTTACTGCAGTATATAATTATGTTATAGATGATAACGGGAATATATGTGTTACAGGTGGTATTATGGGAGACTCTGTACAAACTGGGATACTTACTGATACTTATTTAATGCTTAATGGCCTTACATATACTTTTGTTTAATTTGGAGTAAAAATTGATTACTATAATATGTGGTATACCGGGTGCAGGCAAGACTTCGTGCTTGACTTATAAGCTTGTTGAGCGAATGTGTGACTATGGGCTTGAAGATTACTTTAATCTCAAACACGAACTTATTAAACTTAAACAAGGTGGCTTTCCTAACGTGGACTTGCCACCGCAAAAGCACCTGTGCTTTGCAGATTATTCAGTTAAAGTCAATAGCAGACTTCAAGTGTATTATGTTGATGGTTTTCAAATAGCTCTTAAAAATCTATATTTTGAAACACAGTTTATTCCGCCATACTCGACAATATTCTTAGACGAAGCTCAAAAATATTATGACTCAAGAATGTCAAAATATATTCGAGAAGAAGTATATCGTTGGTATCAACTACATAGACACAATGACTACAACATTTTTATGGCCTGCCAAAGGCTTGGTAATATTGACCTTAATATTCGTTCTATTTCTGAAAGATTTTGGGTTGTTGATAATATTGACGTCAAAGAAAATCAATATGGAATAGTTGAAAAAGTAACTTGGATTATACGAGAGTTTTTCTCTTGTGATACAGCTGAAGGATATATGCTTGCAAAAGAGAAAAATGAAAATAAAGATATAGGCAAAGAACTTGTTGTTGAAACTGACCTTCCAATTTTTAATTACTATGACAGTAAAGGTTGTCGCCCTGCTTTCTATGCCGGCAAATATACTAATGGCTTTGATTACTACACAGAAGATGGTTATCAATTTACACTTGAAAGTTATGTTGAATTTAATAACACTCATTATTTTGTTGCGCCACGTGGCTATTATAAAAATGCAGAATATGATAAAAAAAATCTTACAAAATTTAGGAGTAGTATAAATGGAAATAAAAGATTATAGTGATTTAACAGATTTTATCTCAACTGAAAACCTTAAAACACAGGAAAATTTTGGAGCAAAGAAAGCTTCAAATAAAATGATGAAGTTCATGGAAGATAATTTAATCAAATATGTGAAGCTTTATGATAAACCGCTGTATCGAAGAGAGAAAAGAAAAATTGCTTTTGATGAAGCAGTTGATACCATTCCACACGGCTTTATTTGGAAGTTCTTACATTCTTCGCTTTGGCGAAAGATTAAACCTTGTCAACAAGAATTTTTAAAACGAACAAAGAAAATAAAAAAGCCAGAAAAGATGGAAGAAGCTGAGAAACTTGCGAAAAAACAACCTACAACTTTATTTCCTGAAATTATTAAACCTGTTTCTCCACCTGAGCCATCTTCAGATGATTCTTCTCTTGATTGATAATAATAATTAACCATGTGGGTATGTGGATAACTCAAGATACACTTTGACATCTAGTTAACCTTGAAGAGTTATCCATATATCCAGTCAACTGTGGTAATGTGGTAAACTCAAGATAAAATTTTGCTTTTAATGGCAATCTGCGAGTTTTCCATATTTCCATAGTTGACCGTAAGCATGGCGGCAATGTGGGAATGTGTGTAAAGTCAAAGACTTTTCCATATTTCCACGTTGCAAAGTCCTTATGAAAAAAAACTAGGATAATAGATACCACTTAACCCACTCAAGCCCAACATTTTATGTGGGCTTGAGTGGCGAGTGTCTTACTTGACAATAGTAACACTCAACGGAAAATATTTAAAAAGGAGAAAAATGAACTATTTTTTTTAAACTAAAAAGTCAAAGTTTTTTGAGAAGAAAATGAATGATATGTCTGATAAAGACTTTGATTATAAGTTTAAACATAAATGGAATTATTATGACGGTTATACTGGTGCTAATTTTGATAGGTCAAATAATTTGCTTGATTATAAAGATAATTTAAACAAAGCATTTAGAAGAGTGAATAAATTTAATAAATTATCAAAATCAAAACAGAAAGAAATTTTAAGCAACCCATATAGTTGCGGAAATTATCATATTACTTTTGATATGGGTTATATAGATTTCTATAAAGATACTCATAAGAAAAAATAACATTATTTATTTAAAAATTATAACTAATAGGAGCAAAAAATATGAAAGAGAAAGTTAGTTATAATTTATATTCGACTGAAAGGCGGTATCGAAATGAAACACTTGTGACCTACTTCTTTCAAGCGAATAAGAAAATTATAAAAAAGTGGAAGCCATACACTTTATCAAGTGGTGAAACAGTAAGGTTAAACACTGAAACAGGAGAATTTGTTAATTATAAAAAGAGTGAAATACTTGCTAGTAAAAATAGCAGTTTAAGGCGCACAGTCATTTTAATGAACATGCTACTTAATATGAATGATTTTGACTGGTTCTGGACAATAACTTTTGATAAAAATAAGATTGATAGAACAGATGCAGATGCAATCTTTGATTGCTATAAAAAATACATAAATAACATGAAAAAACAGTATCCATCATTTGCATATATGACCTTCCCTGAAAGGCACGAAGATGGTTGTTTTCATCTGCACTTGCTAGTTGCAGGACTCTCACCTAAACAAATGGGACTTGTAAACTCTGGCAAGGTATGTTGTCACTGGGCCACAAAAAGAGTTGACTTTCATACCAGAGAAAAAATAGGCTATTATTCTAAAGAATACTTTGAGAAAACAAAACATCTACATGAGCTTAAAGAAACTGACGGAGAAACAATATATAATGCAACGTCATTTGCTTATGGCTTTACAACAGTGTCAAGAATAGTCAGTCGCGAAAGATGTAACTCGTATGTGAAAAAGTATGTTGAGAAAGCACTTGGCTCAACAACAAAATGGAAGAAAAGGTTTTACTACTCTTCAAATTTAAAAGTTCCAACAATCGTGAAAAAACTTATTGGAGCAGACTTTGAAGAACCTATTAATCTAAAGAATGAGAAGTTATCACTTATTGATAACAACATATATGTTGAAAACTCAAAAGGACAACCCTATATCAGTGATTATAACACCTTACAAATAAAGATAGAAAATTCAATTAAAGATAATTTAGATAAAGGACTTATTACTATTGATTTAGATTTAGACAATATCTTTAATAATCAAATGTCTATCTTTGATAAAAAAGTATAGGAGAAATATGAGTAAAAAATATTTAAGAAAAAATGAGTTTAGAATTGATTACAATCCAAAACATTTTGGGAAAAATGAAGAGCCACACCCTTCTTATATAACTGCTCGGTATGGACATAAGTATAAAGCAAATTCTATTACACACTCACGAAAAACTAATGACAGCTTTGATACTTTTGATATAGAAGAAAATCCAAACAAGCTGAGTAAAGATAAAAGGCGAACTCGAATAAGTCCACCTTTTTGGCAAAATGAAAATCAATTCGAAAATGAAAAGTTAAACAATTTTAGGTTTTCAAGGAAAACTCGAAATAAAATTAAGAAATATAATAAAATGTTTAAATAAAAAAAAATCAACCCCCGCGCTGTGTTTCCACAAGATAATTGCCTTTTGGGCTTGGTCGATTTCATTATAATTATATTTCAAAAACTTAAAAAAGTCAATATTTTTTATATAAAAGGAGTAAAAATTATGGCATTTTTTAAAAATATACATAAACGAATTGCTATATATAACTCAAAAGAGAACTTAGAGCAGGCTTATCGTCTTAGTGAAGAGAACTTAAAAAAAGCTTCTAAGTCAGGCAATGAAAAATTGTTAAAGGCCGCAATGAAAGAACATGGCAATCTTGAATACGCTCTACTTTATCAAAAGACGCCAGAATTTAAAGAAAGGAGAGAAAAATGATAAATAGCTTAAAAATTTTAATGTTTACAATTTTATCTTTGATTGTTATATTTGGCTTAACGTTAGGAATAACTTACGTGTGCAGTCCTGCTACCGTAAATTATTGGTTTGGAATAACTGATGAAGAGATAATAGAACCTAATGATGAGCAACAAGATAATGAACATATAGTTCAAACTATAACTTCAACTTATGAAAATTTTTCAGACAATGACTATATGCTTTGGCTTACAAGTGAATTAGGTGAACAATCTTTTATTGCAACACTTAATAATTATGTTTCTTGGATATGTTCAGATTTTAATGATTTTACAATTAAGTATTATGAATATTCTATTGGTTATGATGATGAGCAACATAAGTCACTCTTTCCAGTTGAATTTGAAATACTAGATTATGTGGTTGAATCTATCGAATAAGGTGATGCTAATAATATTTAATTGAATGCTGAAATGAGTATATAGAATAAATGTTTAATTAAGGAGAGATTATGGAAAACATAAATTATATAGATATAGAAATAGACACTTCATTTGGTGACAAATCAAAAGAAATAGCAAGTTATATTAAAAATATAAATAAATGCTTTATAAAAGGTAATAACAATTTTGTTGACCTTTGTTATTATGTTTATAATTTAAAAACATTATTTGATGGATATTTCTATTTACCTTGCAGAGATAAAAAAGGTAAAAATTATTCTTTCAGAGATATAATGGACAGCTTTAATCTAAATGATACAGATATAAGTAGGCTTTGTAGTTGTTATAATAAGTTTATTTTAGTTGATGCTGAAAATAAAAATCCAACTTTAATAGAAGAGTTTAAGTTCTTTTCTAAATCAAAACTTATAGAATTGATAACTATTCCAATAGAACAGCTTTTACAAGATATAAAGACAAAAGTTCTTCGTCCTGATATGTCAGTAAAAACAATAAGAGATTATGTTAAAAATTACAAAGAACTTCAAAGGCAAAACAAAAAGTTATTTGAAGAAAAAGAAGAAAAACAGGAAGAAGAAATGAACGAAGAAGATATACCAATGGCATATAATCCTAAACTTCATTATGATTTTAGTTATTTTGAAGATAAAACAAAAGCACAACTGCTTAATATAATTTGGCAATTACAAACAGAATATGAAAGATTAAAAAAGGAGAAAAAGAAATGAAAAATATAAAAATAAGTCAAAAAGCATACAATATGCTCATAAAAAAGATAGAAGAATTAAAAACAGCTAATAAACAATTAGAAAGTGAAAATACAAAATTAAGAAAAAGAATAATAGATAATTTACAACAAAATAGCGAAAAACTTTTTAAAGAAAAACTAAAAAATGACATGCTTAGAAAGGAACTTGTAAAGGTAAAATATTTTGTTGCAGTTCTTGAAAAGTAAACTTAATTTTTATAAAATAAAACTAGGTGTTTTAATCTGCACCTAGTTTTTTATATGCGTTGTTCTAGAAGTTCTAATATATATAATTGTTCACTGATTATTTGGTCTTCTATTGTTGTGTAACTTTCATCATAAATAAGCCTAAAATGAAATACTGAAAATGATTTTGTTACTATAATTAAGGACATATCATTTGAAATATCATCTTGGTATAATACTGTTTTATGGGTTATGTTTGGAATTGTTAAGAAAAAGTTAAAATCTCTTTTATGTAAACTTGCTCCATTTTGAAATTGATTATCAGGCGCTACAATTCTCAGTTGAACAGCTATATCAATAAATTGCTCCCCTTGTAAGGTTTCTCCGCTAAAGCAATACCCTTGCTCTTCATTGGTGACTTGAGCTTCGATATACATGTTTTCATACCCTGTGTCAATTTTAGTTATAGAATGAGTATATATTGAATTTCCACAACCATTTAATGAAACAAAAGTAAATATTAAAAACAAAATTAAAGGCAAACATAATTTTTTATTTTGAATACACATAACAACCTCTTAGGATTATTATAAAATATAAAAAATAATTTTTATCTAATATTACAAAATAAGACAAAATTCGACAGAAGGAGTTTTAATAAATGAATAAAAAAATATATAAAGTGGCTTATAGTGCAAAAGAAAAGTTAAATGCAATAAAATCATTAAAAATATCTAATATAGAATTTGTAGCTCATAGGTATCACTGTTCGGTGCGCTCTATATATCGCTGGAAAAGTAAATATAATGGAACTCTAGAAAGTTTAGAAAATAAATTTTCAAGAAAAAATATGCTTCACCCTAATAGACATACAGAAGAAGAGATAAAACATATTAAAGATTTGATTAAAAGAAATCCACACATAGGACTTAATGAGTTGTATGGTAAATTAAGGCTATACTATGCTTATAATCGAAATCCTGCAAGCCTATATAGATTTTTGAGAAAACATGGTTGGTATGCTGAAGTAAAAAAGAATACTAAGTATATTCCGCAACCTTATGACACTCCAATTCATTTAGGTGAAAAGTGGCAACTTGACGTTAAGTATATCCCTAAAAATTGTTATGTTGGAGAGTTTAAAGAAGAACGGAAATTTTATCAATATACAGTTATAGATGAAGCTTCGAGAGAAAGATTTATTTATCCTTACTTAGAACAAAATGCAACTTCCACTGTTGATTTTATTAAAAGAGCTATTGTTTATTTTGGTTACAAGCCTAATATCATACAAACTGATAATGGTGCAGAATTTACATTTATAAGACAAACAAAACACGACCAAGAACATTTGTTTGATAAGTTTTGCAGACTTAACAATATAGAGCATAAAACAATAAAACCCAGAACTCCAAGGCATAATGGTAAAGTGGAACGTTCACATAGAAGTGATAATGAAAGATTTTATAAATGGTTAAAATTTTACTCTTATGATGATTTATTAAAACAAATGCAGGCTTATCTTAAACGTTCTAATAATATACCGACATCTGTGCTTTATCCCAGAAATGGTAAAAAGACAATATGGCTTTCTCCAATAGAAAAGCGAAAAGAACTGTTGCTTTTAGACTGGGGTATTATTGAATGATAAGACTTTATTTACCTTTATTATTTTATTATAATTTAATAAATAAAAAACTATGGTAACTTACCATAGTATTTATCATACAAAAATTTTGCGACTTCCCCTAGGGGAAGTATTTATTTTTATTATAAACATACTTATTTTTATTTATCTTTAATAAAATTTAATTTTTTTTAAAAAACTTGTGACAAACAGTTGACAATTCTTCAAATTAAAAAATTTAAGTTTTTAAAACTTTTTATATTTTATAGTTTAAAATATATACTTTAGCTACATTTTATCTTTAAATATGCTAATTTACTTTAAAATTCGCACTGTTTTTGATATAATAAACTTGTGTGTGGAATTTGCACACCTTATTGATAACATACACTGAATTGAACTGGGAGTGATTATGAAAATTGTTATTGTTTGTGATATATTAGGTAAGAAAAATAATGGAACAACCATTGCTTCTTATAATCTTATAAATTTTTTAAAAGCAAAAGGACATGATGTTAAAGTTATATGCTGTGACAACGATAAAGATGAAAATCAAGATGGTTTTGTGCTTTTAAGTCAAGTCAACCTTGGACCACTGAATAAAATCGTGGAAAGAAATGGTGTAAGCTTGCCTTGCAGAGATAAAAAAATTATTATGAACACCATTAAAGGCTGTGATATTGTGCATATTATGTTGCCTTTCCCTGTGGGTATAACCGCCTGCAAAATAGCTAAAAAACTTGGTAAGCCTGTTACTGCTGGTTTTCATTGCCAAGCAGAGCTTATTTCAAGTCATCTTGGACTTATGAACTGCGAGCCAGTTAATAGGCTTATCTATAAAGAATTTTATGAAAAACTTTATCAGTTTTGTGATGCAATACATTATCCAACTCAGTTTATTTGCGACGTGTTTGAAAATATTGTTGGAAAAACCGAACACTATATAATTAGCAACGGCGTTAATAAAGATATGGAGTTTAAAAAATGCGATAAACCAGAAGAGTTCAAAGATAAGTTTGTTATTTTAAGCACTGGCAGGCTTTGCAAAGAAAAGGCACATATCATTCTCTTTAAAGCTGTGGCTCAAAGCAAATATAACAAAAATATACAACTTATTATTGCAGGTCAAGGCCCACTTAAAAAAAAGCTAGAGAAATTTGCTGATGAAAAAATTGCTAATAAACCTATTATCAAATACTTTTCAAGAGAAGAAATGCTTGAACTTGTGAACTTCTCTGACCTCTATGTTCACCCTGCTGAAGCCGAACTTGAAGGTATTGCCTGTTTAGAGGCGATTGTTTGTGGGCTGGTTCCGGTGGTTTCTAATTCCAAAAAAAGTGCTACAAAAGACTTTGCTATAACTGATAAAAATTTATTCCAATACGACAATCCTCAGGAACTTGCTAGCAAAATTGACTATTGGATTGAACACCCTGAAGAAAAAGAAGAGTTTAGAACAAAATATATCCAATTTGGAGAAAAGTTTGAACAAGAAGAATGTATGAATAAAATGGAAGAGATGTTTTTGGAAACTCTAAATAAAAGAATAAAATAATCTATCCCTTTAGGAGAAAATATGAAAGTTACAATCGTTGGAAATCACTGCACTTGGACAAAGGAATTATCAACAAGTTTTATCATTAATAGTGACACCCTTATTGATGTTCCACAAGGCTCTTTTAAAACACTTTATAATGACTATGTTATGGACAAAATTGACAACATCTTAATTACTCATTTTCATAGTGACCATTTTGCTGATATTCATCTTATCATAGATATTTTTAATAAAATGCAGGATAAAAAATTGAATATCTTAGCACCAAAAGGTTGCAGGGAACGATTGGTGCAACTTTTTAAAATTTTGGAAGTTGCATACCTTGAAAAATACTTAGATGATAATGTGACTTTTTATGAATGTGAAAATGGAAAAACCTATAAGATAGGCAATTATAAAATAAAGGCATACAAAGTTGCACATAAAAATCTTGATGCTTATGGTTTTGTGGTTGAAGATAATCATATAAAAGTAGGCTTCACCGGTGACAGCTGTATGTGCAATAGCTTGCATAAAATTTTAAAACATTCAAAAGCCGTGTTTATTGATTGCTCATCTACATCTAAAAATAACAGTCACCTTTCTGTTGATGAAGTTGTTTCTTTGCAAAATGAATATAAAAACGTTTTAGTTGAACCTGTGCATTTTGCAGAAGGTTCTGAAAATTTAGCTAAAAACACAAACCTTTTAAAGACATACCAAGGGCAAGTTATAGAAATTTTATGATTAAATAAAAAAATATATTTTAAAAAATATAAAAATAAAATTAAAAAAATTAAAATAAAATTAAAATAAAAAAATAAATAAAAAATAAAAAAAAATAAATAAATTATTTTAAAAATGTATTTTTAAAATAAAAAAAATATCTGAAAAATTATTATTCAGATATTTTTTTACTTAATTTTTATTATTTTTTTTGTCAATTTTTTTTAAATTTATTATTTTATTAGTTTTTCCCATTCGTTTAGCATATCCTGCAAGTAATCAAAGCAACTTGAAAAAGTTTTTTCATCTAAAAGTTCACACCCTGAATTTTGCAGAATTTTTATAGGATTTTCACTGCACCCTGCAGATAAAAATTTTATATAATCCTTAGCTGCATTCTCTTTATTTGTTAAAACCCTATTTGCAAAGTGAATTGCTGAAATCATGCCTGTGGCATACTTGAAAACATAGAAGGCATTGAAAAAGTGTGGGATTCTTGCCCATTCATATTTAATCTCATCTATAAGTTTTGTTTTGCCAAAATATTTTTTATTCAAATCATAATATATATTGCAAAGTTTATCCTTTGTTAGTGGCTCACCTGCTTCGTGAAGCGAATGAATTTTTTCTTCAAACTCTGAAAACATAGTTTGTCTATAAATTGTGCCTTTAACTTCGTCAAAAAGCTTATTGTATAGTGCAATTTTCTCTTGCTTGCTATTTGAAATTGATAAGAAATAGTTTATAAGCAATATCTCGTTTGTTGTGCTTGCAATTTCTGCAAGAAATATTGGATAGTATGCCTTTGCATAAGGTTGCTTTTTGTTTGAAAAGTATGTGTGCATAGCATGCCCAAGTTCGTGTGCTAAGGTGAAAACTGAATCAATATCTCCTTCAAAATTTGTCATGACATAAGGGTGCAACCCATAAACACCTGTTTCGTAGGCACCTGATGCCTTATCTTTATTTGGGTAAACATCTATCCAGCGTTCATTCTTTGCTCTGTCTATAAGTTTAACATAATCTTCCCCTAATGGTGAAACAGCTTTCTTTATAATTTCAATTGCCTCATCATAAGTATATTTTTTCGATGAAGCATTGCCAAGGTCTGCCATGCTATCATAAATATAGAAAGTTTGAACACCTAGGAGTTGTTTTTTTATGTCGAAATACTTAAATAAAATTTTAAGGTTTTTGCTGACCTGGTCTATAAGCATATCATAGACTTTTTTATCTACTTCTTCTGACTTTAACTCTCGCTCGAGTGCTGATTTATATTTTCTGACCTTTGCAAAATAACAATCCGCTTTAACATCGTTTATATAGTTGTTTGCAAGTGTATTGATATATTTCCCAAACGTGCCATTAAGTCTTGTCATTACAGCCTTTCTAAGTTTTCTATCACTGCTTCTTATTAGGCTTGAATAATTTGACTGTGTAAGTTCATAAGTTTTTCCACTTGAGTCTTGAACTTTACCAAATTTTATATCAACATCTGCAAGCATAGACATATTACTTGAAAACCCAGATAAAAATCCCATACCGGAAAGTAACTTCTCTTCACTCTTTGAAAGTTTATGTTTCTTATTCTTCTTTATATGCTCAAAATTTCGGTTGTAATCTTTGAAATCTGGGTCTGAAATAATGTCGTCAAGTAAACTATCAGGAAGTTTGCTAAGTTCAGATGAAACAAAAGAGGTTTCAACTGAAATGTTATCAAGTATATTTGAAAGTTTTTCCGACATCTCTTGTCTTGCACTATCTGATAATACTTCGTCTGACCTTAAATGAGCATACAGCATAAGTGGTTCAACAAAATAAGAAAATTCCTCATCTAATTTCAAATATTCAAGTATAGCTTTCTTGTTATTAAGTTTTCCTTCAAAAGCTTTAATTTTAGGCAAATAATCATTTATCTTATCTATTTTTTGATAAAAGTCATTATCATCTTTACACAGCGGAGTTAAATCCCATGTAAATTTACTCTCTATCTCTTCTCTTTTTTTCATATCTAATTTCCTTTTAAAAATAATGTTCTAAAACCCCTTGTAGTTCTTAATTTTTTCAAAATATTTTAACAAATGTATAACACACTTACCTTATAAAATACTTTTCCATATAAAAGTATGACCATGGTTTTGCATCTAAATCCGGCGGACAAGCAAAGGTCATTTTTTGTTTTGTGACTGGGTGAACAAACTCAAGCCGTCCAGCCCACAAGCCAAGATTATTTGACTGTTTTGTCTTATCTCTGCCATATTTATTGTCGCCATAAAGCGGACAGTTGATACCTGCAAACTGCACTCTTATTTGATGCGACCTGCCACTGACAAGTTTTACTTCGACAAGTGCAAGTTTATCTTTCGTTTGAAGAACCTTGTAGTTAAGCTCTGCTCGTTTTGCCCCTTGTTCACTTTGTGGTGCGAACCTGACAATATTGTTTTTTTCGTCCTTCTTGAGATAATTTATAAGGGTATTACTTCTAAGCTGTGGCACTTTTGTTGTGACTGCATAGTAAACTTTATGCATCTGGTTATTTCTTATTTGAGCTGAAAGTCGCTCTGCTGCCTTTGATGTTCTTGCAAAGACCATTATTCCACCTGTTGGCCTATCTAAACGATGAACAAGTCCAATAAAAGCTTCTCCTTCTTTATTATATTTTTCTTTTATATATTTTTTCACTTTAGTAAGCATATCTTCATCGCCACTTTTATCAGCTTGAGAAGGAATATTTTGTGGTTTGATTACAACAACTATATGGTTATCTTCGTATAGCACAATAAGTTCTGATTTTTTTGTAACTTTGCTCTGCTCTACATCTTTTAAACTTTCATTTTGTGATTGTTTTTCTTGAGTTATTTTTTCATTACTTTGCGATTTTTCTAAATTTTTTGTTATATTTTCATTTATTTCCATAATTTTAATCCCCTTGCTCCAGACGGCAATACAATTTTTTCTTCTGTAGGAAGCCCAATTTCATCAGCATCAATATTCCCTTCGCCAAAAATAAGTGTTAGCAAATTTTTTAAAATGCTCGCCTGCAAACCCGTTGTATATGATGATATAAGCACAAAAAGCGGATTGTCTGAAAGAACCTTTTTAGTAAGCTCCATAAAATCATACAAGTTGTCTTCAAGTTTCCACATCTCACCATTTGTTCCACGGCCATAACTTGGTGGGTCCATTATTATTGCATCATAGAAATTGCCACGTCTTATCTCTCGCTCCACAAATTTTTTGCAATCGTCTACTATATAACGTATATTTGTGATGCCATTGAGTGTTGCATTTTCTTTTGCACGTTCCACCATACCTTTACTCGCATCGACGTGTGTGACCTGCCCACCTGCCTTTGCACATACAACACTTGCTCCACCTGTGTAGGCAAAAAGATTTAAAACCTTTATCGGTCTTTTTGCTTCCGTTATTGCCTTTGTTATGTCATTCCAATTTACTGCCTGTTCTGGGAACAATCCTGTATGTTTAAATCCCATTGGTTTTATTATAAATTTTATACCCTTCCATTCTATTTGCCATGATTCTGGAACATGGTTTAAAAACTGCCAATTTCCACCACCAGAAGAGGAACGTTTATAGTGACCATCAAGTCCTTTATATTTTGATAGGTCTTGTTTTGAATGCCATATAACTTGTGGGTCTGGACGAAGTAAAATATATTTCCCCCACTTTTCAAGTTTTTCACCATCTCCTGTTGCAAGCACTTTATAATCCTTCCAATCGTCTGCTATTTTCATAATTCTTTCCTTAGTAGACATTATACCAAAATAGCTGATTTTTTACAATTAAATTTTACTATTTTAGTATTTGTTATTGACGAACGTTGTGCTGTGTGATAAAATAAACATATAAGGAGTTTATTATGGAAATAGAGAATATTAAATTTGCTATGTTTGAAATTTTTACTCAATATAAACAAGGGAAAATTAGCAAAGAAGTGGCTGAGTATTTTGTGACCAAACTTGATGATTTTCAAAGGAAAAATGATGTTCAAAATTTATCGCAGGTTATCAATAGTTTTGAGCATGGTGAAATTGCTATTGAATTTGGAAATAATGGCAAACCTTACATTGCTGAAGAAGAGCATAGCAAGGAAATTCGTCAGTTATTCTTTATGCAACAAGGTGAAAAATACCCTGTTTATCTTGGTGATATTATAAAGCTTAACAAAAATGTTACAAAAGCACTAGGCTATTTCTTAGAACGAGGAGTTTATTCCCCTCCTCTTAGAACTTTACCTTGGAATGAACCTGACTATCAAGATGACAGACAAAGGTTTGCAAAACTTAGCACAAAGGAATTGAAAAAATATCAGAATTATATAAATGAACTTATTACTAGCCGTAGTGTGATGAGATTTGGAAAGGAATGTTTGAGCAATATTGAACAGAAGAGATATGAGTATGAACTTATTGAAAATTGGCAAAAAAATATGATTAAAAATTCTATGGCTTATAGAATTGATGCTTATGAGCTTGTTAGTAGAACTGGTGCTGAAAATGGCGCTTCTGTTGACAGTGAAAAAGAATAAGTTTGCTCGCTATATAAAATTAAGTTTAAATAATGATAAAAAACAGCATATATATGAAGCATAAAAATTGCTGTTTTTTATTATTTTTTTCTGTTGAGTTTAATGTTGTTGACTTTTATGAGATTTTCTTATAAAATAAGATTATATAAGGGGGAAAAATGAGACACATTAATAACATTAAGATTGCTATGATGGAACTTTTTGATAAAGCACAAAAAGGTGAAATTAAAGAACGTGTGGCAGTTTATTTTATTGAACATCTTGATGCCATTACAACAGAACCAAATGAACTTTTGAAATCATATTCTCGAACAAGGGTGCTTACAAATAAAAATATCACAGATGTTGTGGAATACCTTGTTCCTGAATTGATTTTTGAAGATGATAGAAAAGGTAAATTTTATCTAAATGAAATCAGACAGGCTGAAAATGCCAGGGATATTTTGTTTATGAAAGATGGAAAAAATTATATCTATCTTGGCTCGCTTATTGATATTGACGAAGATATAACAAAAGAAATATATATGAATATCGCAAAAGCTAATGAATCACCTTCTCTTTACAGGCAAGTGTATAATGACAAGGCTTTATTTGATACACTTGATAAAAGATATATTGATAAATATCAAAAGTTTATTGAAAGAAATTTGCGATGTTTGAGTGCTATTGTTAATAAAGACAAAGAAAAAACTTATGAAAAACTTTTAGATGAACTTATTAAGAAACTTGAAAAACGTGAGCTCGTTCATAGAATTAAAATTATTGAAAACTTGAAAAATAATGAAAATAGTGAAAATAAATAGAATTTTTAACGTTTTAATTGTGAAATTTTTGTATACTTTCGTTTAAAGCTTGGTTTAGGTTTATACTTCTAAAATAAATATAAAAAAAATACTCTAACTTTTGGTGTCAGAGTATTTTATATTGAAATAAATTAGATAAATTAATGCTAATTATATAAATAAAATAAAATTTTATTAGCTTATTACTTTATTTTAGCAATATAAACTTGCACTTTTGCTCCGTCAAATTCAAACTCCATTGAGTTTGTTCCACTTGCACCTAGTTTTACTTCATCACAAAGTGTTCCCTTCTTGATTGTGTCAGAATATTCAAGAAGTTTATCTGAAAGAGTTTTATCTCCGCTGAGTTCTATCTTTATATGATTTACAACCTCAAATTCGCTTTCTTTACGGAGATTTTGCACTTTAGATACAAATTCCTTAACCATACCCTTTGCGATTAAGTCTGGAGTTAAATTGGTATCTAAAACAACGGTCATTTCGCCATTTGTTTCGCTTGAGTAGCCTTCCTTATTTTTAAGCCCAATAAGAAGGTCTTCTTCGCCAAGGGATACAGCTTGACCATTTACAGTAAATTCAAGTTTTCCGCCATTTCTTACTTTTGTCACATTTTCAACACTACCTGCTTGGGCAAGATATTCCTTAATTCCACCTAGAAGTTTACCATATTTTGGCCCTACAGTGCGGAGTTGTGGC
This sequence comes from uncultured Clostridia bacterium, assembly GCA_944351415.1. Classification (GTDB taxonomy): domain Bacteria; phylum Bacillota; class Clostridia; order Christensenellales; family UBA1242; genus Caccovivens. The sequence goes on from CALVPQ010000001.1 coordinate 22,658, forward strand.
TTAAGTTCGTAAGAAACAAACTCATCTGCATTGTGTAGTATCTCAATTTTTTCAACATTAAGTTCATCTTTTATAAGTTCTTGAAGTTCACTATCAAGAGCAAGTTCTTTGCTTGTGCATACAATAACCTTTGAAAGTGGCTGTCTGTTCTTAACATTACTTGCTGAACGGCAAGACCTTCCTAAATTCACAATTTCAAGAACCTTATCCATACCTTCGTTGAGACGTGAATCAATCATACTTTCATCAGCTTCTGGAAAACTGCAGAAATGCACACTTTCTGGAGCATTTTCATCAAGACTTCTTACAAGATTCTGATATATCTCTTCTGCCATAAATGGAACAAAAGGTGCAATAAGTTTGCTAAGAGAAACGAGAACTTCATAAAGAGTTTTATATGCAGCTTTCTTATCATCATTCTCTTCACTACCCCAGAACCTTTCACGCGACCTTCTTATATACCAATTTGAAAGTCTATCAACAAATTCACTGATAGCAGCAGTTGGAGTTTTCATATCATATTTTTCAAGGCCTTCATCTACAACTTTTATAAGAGCATTATAATCTGAAAGAAGCCATTTATCAAGAAATGTTAGTTTGCAATCCTTTAAACTATACTTACTTGGGTCAATTTTATCTATTTCAGCATAAAGAACATAGAAATAATAGACATTCCATAATGTGCCCATAAACTTACGTTGAAGGTCAACAAGGTTCTCTTCTATAAACGGCAAACCTTGTGCTGGATTGCAACTTGAGAAGAAATACCATCTCACACCATCTGCACCATATTTGTTAAGAACTTCCCAAGGGTCAACTCCATTTTTTAGACTCTTCGACATTTTAAGCCCATTTTTATCAAGCACAAGTCCGAGAACATTGCAGGCTTTAAATGGAGCTTTGTTAAATACCGCTGTATTGACTGTGAGAAGTGTGTAGAACCAGCCACGAGTCTGGTCTATAGCTTCACTGATATAATCTGCAGAAAATGCCTTCTTAAAGGTTTCTTGATTTTCAAATGGATAGTGATATTGGGCAAAAGGCATAGAACCACTATCAAACCAGCAGTCCATAACCTCCGGTGTTCTATGCATGGTCTTACCACAAACTGGGCATGGAAATGTTATCTTATCAAGGGTCGGCTTATGAAGGTCAAGCTCTTCTTTTATGCCTGATAGCGAACGCAATTCTTCAACTGAGCCTATAACATGAACATGGCCATTTTCACATTTCCAGAATGGTAATGGTGTTCCCCAATAACGATTACGTGATATATTCCAATCTATATTATTTGCAAGGAAATTACCCATACGTCCATTTTTTATATGCTCTGGTATCCAATTTATATCCTGATTGTTCTTTACAAGTTGGTCGCGTATTGCAGTAGTCTTAACGAACCATGCATCTTGTGCATAGTAAAGAAGTGGACTTTTACATCTCCAGCAGTGTGGATATGAGTGTTCTATTGGCTGAATTTTAAACATCTTATCTTCATTTTTAAGCTTTTCTATAATAAGTTTGTCTGCATCTTTAACAAACAAACCACCAAAGTCAGTTTTATCGCTCATCTTTCCGCTTTCATCAACAAGTTGAACGAATGTTAAGCCATATTTTACACCCGCCTTATAGTCATCTTCACCAAAAGCTGGGGCAATATGAACAATACCTGTTCCATCTTCTGTTGTAACATAGTCGTCAACTATAACAAAATACCCTTTTTTGACTTCATCTTTAACATAATCAAAAAGTGGCTCATACCTGTGATACTCAAACTCCTTACCTTTCTTTGTGTAAAGTTTTGTATATGAACCTTCTTCAAAAAGTGTTGGTATAAGTTTATCAAGCATAATATAATTTTTGCCTTCAAAAGAAAGTTTTGTATAATCTTCTTCTGGATTCATACAAAGTGCAACATTTGATGGAAGAGTCCAAGGGGTGGTTGTCCAAACAAGAAAATAGGTGTTTTCTTCCTCTAAGCTTTTTAGTTTAACATAAACCGAATTTTCTTTTAAAATTTTATAATTGTCACCATTTTCAAGTTCTGCTTTTGACAAACTTGTTCCACATCTTGGGCAATATGGCACAACTTTGTGTCCCTGATAGATAAGCCCTTTTTTATCCATCTCTTTTAATGCCCAAAACACACTTTCAATATAGGAATTATCATAGGTTATATAAGGATTATCCATATCAACCCAATAGCCAATCTTTTTGGTTAAATCTTCCCACATTGACTTATATTCCCATACCGATTTTTTGCAAAGGTCAATAAATTTATCTATACCATAGTTTTCTATATCTTTTTTCCCATTAAAGCCAAGTTTTTTCTCAACCTCAACTTCAACAGGAAGACCGTGGGTGTCCCACCCTGCCTTACGGTAGATATAATAACCCTTCATTGCCTTAAAACGTGGGATAACATCTTTCATAGCCCTTGTAAGAACGTGCCCAATATGTGGTTTGCCATTTGCTGTTGGTGGACCATCATGCAAAACAAAACTTTTATCACTGTTTTTATTAAAATCAAGTCCTTTTTTGATTATATTGTTCTCTTCCCAAAATTTTAAAATTTTTGCTTCATTTCCAACAAAATCTAGTTTAGAATCAACCTTTTTATACATAATTTTCTCCTTTTTTATTTTTCTTCCACATTTAATATACTTTTTGTTTGCAATATACTTTAGCACACGAGATAAAGCTGGGTTTTAGATAAAGAGCGAGCCGTGCGGGAGCGTCTTTTGGTGCGAACCGCGTGGCGAGCGGAGCGAAGCTAACTTTTAAATATTTTTTTATCTTATTTAAAAATATAAAAAGTATCTAAAAGTTTAAATTTTTTGTTTATCTTTAAAGTTTTACTTTTTTTCACTTTAGTAATAAAAAACTATTTAATAAGTATACTCGCTTATATTTTTTAACAAAAAGCCCATTAAGTTACAAGAACCTAATGGGCAAAACCACTTGTAATCTTATAGCCGAGCAAACACTCGCCCCTTCTATAACGGGAAAGCCCCGACAACCTTTACACAAGAAAACTTCTCTTTCATGGTTGCAACTCCGAAAGTGATAATCTTTAAGTCTTTCTTTTGCCTTTCACCAAAACGGCAACTCTCTATATGAACCTAACTTAAAAATCCTGTCTTTCATCAACGCATTTATTATTACTAAACATTATTTATTTTAGTCACATAGAACACATTTGTCAATAAAATTTTTATATTTTCAAAAAAAGAGATGATAACATCTCTTTTTTAATATTGTTCAAGAATCTTTTGAGCTTCAGATACATTTGCACCTGTCATAATACCAAGTGGCATCTCAGTGTTAAGCCCATTCTTTGTAAAAAGTATTGCAAGAAGTTTGTGATTATTATAAAATTCATTTAAAGCCTCTTCTATTGAACAATCAGCTTTTTTTACAACATAATAATTGCTATTTTGAAGTGAAGAAAGCATATCTTCAATCTGCACATTGTCAAGAAATGCAGAACATTTTCCACCTGATATTAAAAATTGCCCCATAGAATTTAATATTTTTTGCCCATTTGCTACACCTATAAGATGATTTTCTTTGTATACTGGAATATTACTGAAATTGGAACTTGCCATAAGTGTTATAACTTCTCTCATACTTTTGCCTGCATAAGTAATTACAACATTCTTTCTGCCGACTGTATCAAGCGCCTTTGGCGGAGTGGTGAGCAACTTTTCAATATGTTCTATATCTTCAACGACACTATCGTGTGGCTCTGCTATAATAAAATTTTCATTATTATTATGGATTATCGCATTACGAAGTCTGCCATAATCAATAAGTTCATCTTCATATTTTCGAACAACGTAGTTCATAACAACACTTTTTCTTATTAAATCTGAAAAGCCCATTGCTCTATTTAGCCCATAACGTGTTTTTAAAGCATAATCTATATTATTATAAGCATCTAAAAATCTTTTTGCATTACTCTTTTGAAAATCTTTTTTCTCTTCTTCCATAAAATCTCCAAGCTGTATTAAATACTTCTATTATCATAACATATTTTTTAAAAAATACATACAAATTTTAGCGAATATTCAAAAATTTTTATCTTTAGAAGGAATTATACATCATTTCTTTAAAAAAATTATTGCAATATTTATTGTTTTATGCTAAAATATATAAACCGAGATAGATGGAGAGTTAGCGGTGCTCTGTAACCCACAATCCGCTATAGTGGGATTGAACACTTGTGTGCGGTTTGATTTTGTCAAATATGTGTATAGGCTTTAGGCGATGAAATCAAGGTCTTATGCAATCAAAATCTTTGAACCATGTCAGAGCCTGACGGCAGCATCATTAAGAAGACACTTTGGTGTGCCATAAGGTAGCTTTGGTGGAGTTTAAAGTTTATAAGGCAGTTGGTGAAATCTTATCAAACCAAGTTCTCGGTCTTTGACAACAAGAGGTAGGCAACTTGCCTACCTTATTTTATGATATAAATTTAGTAAATTTGTGAACTTTATATAAAAAAAACAGCATATTTGCTGTTTTTTTACTTTTCTTTCTTTTCTGTTTTATTTATTTTATTTTCCATAGCTTTAACACCATCTTTAACTTTCTTTTCAATTTCGTCCATACCTTGCTCTGCCTTCTTTTCTATTTGCTTTGCAGTTTTTACTACTTTCTTCTCACCTTGAGCGAGCAATTCTTGTGTGCCTTGTGAATATTTGTGAAGAAGAGCACCTGTTAAAAGCCCCATGCTGAATCCTAAGAGCATCATTACATCTTTCATTTTGTTCCCCCTTTCAGCATTAGTATGGGCAATAATAAAAATATTATACAATTTAAACCATATCTATTTATCTATAAATAATGTGCGGGAGATTATAAAAATAATATAGATAAAGTATGTGCGGGCAAAATATGCTTGCAGAAGTGCTGGCTTTTAAGTCAGCAAAAAACGATAGTTTTTTAAAATTTTGTTTAAACAAAATTTACTTCTGCAAGCTTTTTTATATATCAATAGTTAAAATTTATTCTTAATAAATGACTTATAATATTTCACAAAAAAACTGCATCTAAAAATGCAGTTTTTTTATTACATTTCTTTAAGAGCTTTTTTCTCTTCACGTTCCTTTCTTTTATAATAATCTTCAACAGCATTATTGATTGCCTCTTCAACAATAACAGCTGAATAATATCTATCTTGAGGAATGGAGTTTTCAAATTGTTCTAAGATATCTTGACTTGTTAATCCTAGAGCTTCTTCAAGGCTCATACCCACAAGCATTTCACAGACAATATCACCAGCAACTATTGTGCTTACACCACCATAAGCTTTAAATTTTGCTGAATCAATCACACCATCTTCATCTACGAGAATATAGATTTTAACTATATCACCATATTTTTCATCGCTTGACTTTCCTGAACCATTAGCTCCGCGAAGCCCACCAGCAAATTTTGGTGACTTAAATCTTTCTAAAACTTCCTTACTATACATAATTATTTCCTCCCTGCTTTAGTTACTGCTGAGATAGCTCTTAGTTGTGAAACTGCCTTTTCAAGAACTTCAACAACATAATCAAGGTCACTTCTGCTTGTGTTCTTTCCAAAAGATATTCTTATTGAAGATTTAACAATATCGTTATCTAGTTGCATAGCTTTTAAAACATGAGAAGGTTCTGCTGAGTTTGAAGTGCAAGCTGAGCCGATTGAAACTGCAACACCCTCCATGTCTAGTAGCATAAGAAGTGATTCATTATCAACCATATCAAAGGAGATATTTAAAATTCCATTTATTTTTTGGTGTGGGTGCCCATTTACAGTGACATATTCAATTTTTTCTTGAATATTTTTAAGAAGGTAATCTCTTTCGCTTCTTAGTTTCTGTTGATTGATTGTCATATCTCTGACTGCAATTTCAACCGCCTTACCAAAACCAGCAACAGCAGGCACATCAACTGTTCCACCACGTTTTCCACGTTCTTGATTACCACCTGCAATAAGTGTGTCTATTCTTATGCCATTTTTAAGATATAAACAACCAACCCCCTTAGGTCCATAAATCTTATGTGCAGAAAGTGATAGAGCATCAATTTCCATATCTTGAACATCAAGTTTAATTGCACCGATTGCTTGAACTGCATCTGTGTGGAAGATGATGCCATAATCATGAGCAATTTTTGCTATTGCTTTGATATTTTGAATGGTTCCTACTTCGTTATTTACAGCCATGATTGAAATAAGAGTGGTATCCTTTCTGATAGAATGTAGAAGTTCTGTTAAATTAACAAGTCCTGTTTTATCTACAGATACATAAGTTATATCATAACCTTCTTCTTCAAGTTGTTTGCACGCATCTAGCACTGCTTGGTGTTCTATAGTGCTTGTTATGATATGTTTGCCTTTATTTGAATATGCATGAGCAATACCTTTTATTGCCCAGTTATCCGCTTCTGTTCCGCCTGATGTGAAATATATTTCATTTGATTTTGCTGCATTGATTGCATGAGCAACACGGTCTCTAGCACGGTCTACAATTGCGCTAGCTTCACGCCCATAGCTATGAAGAGAATTGCTGTTACCATAAATAGCATTGTAACATGGGAGCATCTCTGCAAGCACTTCACTTGAAACAATAGTTGTTGCTGCGTTATCTAAATAAACTCTTTTACCCATAATAAACCCCTTTTGTCATTTTTAATTTTATCACGAGTGGCAAGTAAAGTCAATAGCAAAAATATTTTATTTTATAAATTAAAGAAAAAAATAAAAAAAAGAAGTGTTTTTTTTTGAAATTTTAATTATTTTTTTTAAATTTTCAATAAAACACTTCATTTTTCTTTACAAATATTTTTTAAGAGTTTCTTTTAATTCTTCCCCTTGCCATACTCCAATATGTTTTTCTTTCTCTTGGCCATCTTTAAAAATTATAAGAGTTGGAATTGACATAACACCAAAGGAGCGAGCTAAATTTGGGTTCTCGTCAACATCAACCTTGACAAAGTTGACATTCTTTTCGCTCTCTTCCACTTCATCAAGAATTTGCCCCATCATGCGACACGGCATACACCAAGTCGCAAAAAAGTCTACGAGGGTTACTCCGCTTTTAATTTCATTATCAAACTCTTTCTCATTTATAATCTTCATAATCTTCTCCTATCCTTTCTAAACTTAGTTTAGCATTTTTAAATTCTTTTGGCAAATAAATTTAGCTTTTTATTATTTTATTAACAACAACACTTGCTATTGTTATTCCACAAGCTGCTGGGTAGTAGCTTATGCTTCCAATCACACCTTCAACCCTTTGCGGCTTGCTATCACAAGTGACAACGTCAAGTGACTTAACACCCGCCTTGCGAAGTTCATGACGTATAACCTTTGCAAGTCCGTCATCGTGGGTTTTATAAATATCTGTCAGATAAAAATGTGGCACATCATAGCGATTGCCTGCACCCATAGCTGAAATTATATTTATATTATGCGATTTACAATAAATTATAAGTGCTACTTTATCCTTAGTGCTATCAATTGCATCTACAACATAATCAATATCTTTTATATAAGTTGAAAGATTGTCTTGGCAAATTCTGTTATTGACTATTTCTATTTGCATATTTTGATTTATTGACAAAAGCATTTCTTTTATAACTTCAACTTTTGCTCTTCCTATTGTGTTTTGAAAGGCAACAACTTGACGATTAAGGTTGCTTGTAGTTACAACATCAAAATCTATAAGTTTTAATTTTTCCACCCCTGCTCTTGCAAGCATGAGTGCAACATAACCACCCACACCTCCAACACCTATAACTGCAACTTTTGTCTGAGCAAGTTTTTCAATATTTTCCTTTCCAATTAAAGCTTGAGTTCGTGTTTTATCCATTTTTATCCCTTTATATTTAATTTTTATATTTTAAAATAAATCCGCTTGAAAAGACTGCCGAAAGTGCAAACCTTTTAGGGTTTGCTGTTTTGCTTTTTTAAAGCAAAACAAAAATTTTAAGATATTAAAATTTACTTTCGGCAGTCCATAACAACCACAAATATCTGAGATTTATGGTTGCAGTAGCGGACTTTATTATGCTTTTTATTTAGATTTGATTATAAAATATATTTTTTAAGGTCAAATTTTTTCTTTGTTTCTTTAAATGCATTTTGAACATATCCTCTATCAATTTTAACTGTAGTTAGTGGCAATTCGTCTGATGCATTGAAAGAAATATCTTCAAGTAAGCTTTCCATTATAGTATGGAGTCTTCTTGCACCTATATTTTCGCTTGTTTCATTTTCTGTTGCTGCCATATCTGCAATTTCATCAAGAGCATCATCTGTGAATTGTAAATCTATATTATCAACCTTCAAAATACTTGCGTATTGTAGAGTAACGGAGTTTTTAGGTTCTGATAAAATACGCTTAAAGTCTTCTTTTGTAAGGTTATCAAGGTCAACTCTTATAGGAAATCTTCCTTGAAGTTCTGGAATCATATCTTCAATATTTGAAACATGGAATGCACCTGATGCAATAAACAAAATAAAGTCTGTTTTTACATTGCCATATTTTGTTGCAACTGTGCTTCCTTCAACAATAGGAAGTATATCTCTTTGAACACCTTCTCTTGAAACATCTTGATTGTTAGAGCCTCCGGCTTTACCTATAATCTTATCAATTTCATCAATAAAGATAATTCCCTCTTCTTCAGTTCTTCTTATAGCTTCAGCATAGACATTATCTTTATCAATAATACGGTCGCATTCTTCACTTGTTAAAAGTTCTCTTGCCCTTGCAACAGACATTCTTCTTTTTTTGTGGCGTTGTGGCAAAAGTCCATCAAAAACAGAACCTATATTTATCTCTGGCCCACCTATCGCCACCATCGGCTTTTGATTATCAAGCACAGAAACCTCTATTTGTTCACTTTCAAGTTTACCTGCCCTTAAATCTTCTGCAACTAAAGTTTTATCAACTGCAATATCGCTCGCCCTTCTTGTGTCGCATATAGCATCAATAAGTTTGCTTTCAACAATTGGGCTTACTTTTGACTCAATTTCATGAGATTTTTCGTCTTTAACCATTCGGACTGCAACTTCAACAAGGTCGCGAATCATGCTTTCAACATCTCTGCCCACATATCCAACTTCGGTATATTTTGTTGCTTCAATTTTGATAAATGGAGCCTTTACCAGCTTTGCAAGACGTCTTGCAATCTCTGTTTTACCAACACCTGTTGGACCACGCATGATAATATTTTTTGGTGTTATCTCTTCTCTAAGTTCTTTTGGAAGTTGACTTCTTCTGTATCTATTTCTTAAGGCTATTGCAACTGCTCTTTTTGCCTTTGACTGACCAATTATATATTTGTCAAGTTCTTCTACTATCTGTCTTGGAGTTAAATTCATCTTACACCTCCTCTACTGTGATATGGTCATTTGTGAATACACAAATTTGACCTGCAATTTCAAGTGCCTTCTTGGCAATCTCTTTTGCTGAAAGTTTTGTGTTTTGTTTTAGTGCCTTTGCCGCAGCAAGAGCATAGTTTCCGCCTGAGCCAATTGCACAAACATCATCATCTGGCTCTATAACTTCGCCTGTGCCTGACACAATCAAAAGTTGTTCTTTATCGGCAACTATCATCATTGCATTGAGTTGTCTTGCTGCCTTATCTTCTCGCCAAGTGCCTGCAAGCTCTACCGCACTTCTCATAAGGTTACCTGAAAATTTGTTGAGCATATTTTCAAAACGCTCGCAGAGTGAAAAGGCATCTGCAACCGACCCTGCGAAGCCAATCACTACTTGGTCATTATATATTCTTCTAACTTTATGGGCATTTGACTTGAAAATAACACTTTCGCTCATGGTGACTTGTCCATCACCTGCTATTGCTATCTTTCCATCTCGTTTTACACCGCATATTGTTGTTCCCTTAAACATGCTTTCCATGTAAATATTCCTCCTTAAATCTTGTAAGACTTTCTACCGACCTATTAAATAGTTTTTCTAAAAATGTTGGGCTGGCAATATCGTCTTTTGTTTGTATTATATCATAATTTTCACGATTAACATTCTGTTTTAGTAAACTTGTTGAAATTATCTTATGTGATAATAGCCCAATAAAACTTGATTGTGGCAGACTGAGCATCTGCATATCATTATAATATTTATAGACATTCATTGCAGTCATAAAACCGCTTGCTATACAATCATAATAGTTATGAAGCCCAAGAATTGAACCAGCAAAGAAAACGTTTTTATCCTGTTTTGATTGGTTAAACTCATTTATCACATATTTTGCATTCAAATATACAGCATCTTCTACTTCTGATTTTTTTATAAGTGCCGCATTTTCAAACCCTTTTATACTTTTTATAATTTCAAGTTGCCTTGCCTCGTCTAGCTTTGATGATATGCCCTCTAAAATATATCCATGTTCTGACTTTTTTAAGCTTATTACTGCATAAGGTTTTTCACTTACATCTTCAAGATATATTGGCATAAGTGAATAAGCCCTTAAAGCATCTCGCCCTTTCCATGCAAGGTCTTCTATGGTATGTTCACAAAAATTGCAACGCTTGCCACCAAGTTCATTTATAACCTTGACAATCGTGTTAACAAATTTAAGATATTCGTTGTAGTTAAGTGGAAGATATAAATGTTCGCTATCCCCCTTCTTTATCTTTAAATAGCTCTCATCTATTCCATTAACAATTGGACATACCATCTGTTTGTTAAAGCATCTCATTGGACCATATTTTTGAAGAAGAAAATTGAACATCTTTTCATCTGTATTTGAGCCTGTTGCAATCACATTTATCTCTTTTGGATTTAATTCTGATATACAAGCTTCAAAATACTCAATATTTTTGTTGTTTCTGACTAGTTCCTTTCCATACTGCAAAATGCTTTTAGCATAGCAACCTGGATAGCCCTCTTTTCTTAGTCTTTGTTCTTCTTTAATTAGCGGAGAGCCAAGGTAGATTAGCTCTTGTTTTAAAAGCTCGGTCCAAAGTTCTTCTTTCTCACATTCTTTTTCATTTCGACATCTTGCACAGTTACATTTATAATCTTTATGAATATCAAACAGATGCACCTTAACACCATGCCCTGCAAGAAAAAGTGCACATTCAACACCTGCAAACCCACAGCCTATAACATTCACTACTCGCTGATAAAAATTCATAATTTATTTAACTCCTTATAGTCTTTTATCTTTTCAGTTAAAAGACTATTAAAGTATATTGCATTTCGCTTTTATTACGAATATGAAAAATGCAATAAAAATGTGAAAAAGCTTAAACTTTGTCGTTTTTTGACGCTTTACATATTTATTTTAGCAAAATATTTGATTTTTTCAAATTATATTTCAATATTTTAAAGTTTTAGGCAATTTTTATTGATTAAAATAAAAAAGTTATGAAAAACTCATAACCTTTTATGACTGTTGTTCATTATCTTTTATAAAGTCACATTCATTATTTGAACACTTTATTTTTTTGCCCTTTATGACAAGTGGACTTGAACATTTTGGACATTTATCCCCTGTTGGAATGTCCCAACTCATAAACTTGCAGTCTGGATAGCGAGAGCATGAATAGAAAATTTTGCCCTTCTTGCTTCTTCTCTCTGTCATATCACTGCCACATTCTGGGCACCTGCCAACTTTTTTGACAACTGTTTCAAGTGGACGAGCATTTTTGCATTTTGGAAAATTAGAACAAGCCAAAAACTCGCCATATCTTCCATTTCTTATAACCATTTTCCCGCCACACTTTTCACAGATTATATCAGTTTCTTTTGGCGGTTCTTTCATGGTAAGTGAACTTGCATCTGCCCTGCCAAGTAGCCCCTCAAAGCCATTCCAAAAGTTAGATACAACTGTATGCCAATCCTCATCTTTGCTTGCAATATCATCAAGGCGTTGTTCCATAAATGCAGTAAATTTAACATTTATCACACTTGAAAAGAATTTCTCAAGGTATGTTGTTATTTTTCTGCCAAGTTCTGTTGGCTTTAAATAACGTCCTTCTTTTTCAGTGTAATGTCTTGATGCAAGCACTGTGATTGTTGCAGCATAAGTTGCAGGTCTGCCAATTCCCTTTTCTTCCATTGCTTTAACAAGGCTTGCTTCTGTGTATCTTGCTGGTGGTTTTGTGAACTTCTGCTCTGGTGTAAGTTTACTTAGAGTTAGATCTTCCCCTTCTTCAAGTTTTGGAAGTTTCCCTGCCATGCCTTCGTTTTTCTCTTCTTCAACAAACTCTTTATATACTTTGGTATAACCTGGAAACTCCATTGTTTTGCCTGTTACTTTAAAGCCATAATCTGCACAATCAAAATTTACCGATACATTTGAGTATTCAGCTTCGCTCATCTGACTTGCTAAAAAACGCTCGTAAATCAGTTTATAAAGCCTATAGTTATCACTGGATAAAGTTTCTTTTGCCATGTCTGGTGTGATGTCCATTGTGATAGGTCTGATTGCCTCGTGTGCATCTTGAGCATTTTCTTTTGTGTGATATATATTAGGTTTTTCTGGAACAAACTCACTGCCATACTTCTCTTTTATAAAGTCAAGGCAGGCATTTTGTGCGTCCGTTGACACACGAACAGAGTCTGTTCTTATATATGTGATAAGGGCTATCTTGCCCTCACCCTTAATATCTACTCCCTCATAAAGTTGCTGTGCCGAAGATGTTGTTCGGCTTAGGCTCATGCCAAGTTTATTAAGTGCATCTTGTTGCATAGTTGATGTTGTGAATGGTGCTGGGGCATGAGATTTCGTTTTACTCTTCTTGATTTCTGTTATCTTAAAATTTTTGTCTTTTATATCTTCTATAAGTTTATCAACTTCTTGTTTGCTTTTTGGAACAAACTTCTTCTTTTTATATGTTGCAAGAGTGGTCTTTATTTCACTGGTATCCTTTTTTAAAAAGGCATTAACCGTCCAAAACTCTTCTGGAACAAAGTTTTCAATCTCTTTTTCTCTATCAACAACAAGTTTTAAGGCAACTGATTGAACACGACCTGCGCTAAGCTTTGGAGCTATCTTCTTGCATAAAATTGGAGAAAGTTTATAACCCACAATCCTATCAAGCACTCTTCTTGCCTGTTGAGCATTAACAAGTTTAATGTCTATTTTTCTAGGGTGCTCTAGTGCTTTTGATACCGCTTTTTTTGAAATTTCGTTGAACTCTATTCGGCAGGTTTTATCTGGCTTAAACCCTAGAATATTTGCAACATGCCAAGAAATTGCTTCACCTTCACGGTCTGGGTCGGTTGCAATCAACACCTCGTCTGCTTGGGCTGCTTTCTTTTTGAGCTCGTTTATAAGCTCTTTCTTATCTGGCACAATTTCATATTTTGGTTCAAAGTTATTTTTTAAATCTATACCAAAAGATTTTTGCGGAAGGTCTCTTATATGTCCCTTTGTTGCAAAAACTTCATATCCACTTCCTAGATACTTTTTTAATGCCTCTCTTTTAAATGGTGATTCAATTATAACTAATTTCAATTTGTCCTCCATTTGCGGATTATCCGCTTACTATCGTGTGCCTTAGGCACTTTACTATCATTCAGTATGTTTGTAACTTCTAGTTTATAACTTCATAAGAGCATTGATTACTCTTATTTTTGAAACTTACTTGGTTATGCTAAATAATTCACCCTTTATGGGGCCCCTTAATTAGAAGGTAAGCTTTTGCCCACAAAGTCAAAGACTTTGCAGGTGCCAAGGTCGGGAAACCAAAATTCTGGCACTTAAGAGAGCGGCCATTCAATATATACTTTCAGACCACTTTGCCGGGCAGTCGCTCAGCACTTATGCTGGTGTCACCCTAGTGTTATCATGCCACCTGGCAACCTTTTTATTATCCCACGAATTTCAAGCGTTGTCAAATAAGTGTTAAATAGACTTATATTCAATCCACAATTTTTTGTTAAATAGTCTATATCTTTCATACCATCTTCAAGCAGTGATACGATTGCTTGCTCCTCTATTGAAAGCTGTTGAGCCATCTTTTTTGAACTTTTTTCTTCAATATTATAATCTTGCAGTATATCTGATGGCTTTGTTACGCACTGAGCCTGCCCTGTTTTGATAATCTCGTTAGTAAGTTCACTTGCCAAACTATCAATATTGCCTGGAACTGAATATACGTTTTTACCATAGTCTAGTGCAAAATCCTTTGTATGCATTGTTCCGCTTTTCATGCTTGCTTCGGTTATTAAAACTCCATCACTTAGCCCGGCAAGTATACGATTTCGTTGTGGAAAAGAATATTTGGTAGCTTTTTTATTTGGGCTATACTCACTTAAAAGCAAACCTTCCTTTGCTATTTCATCTGCAAGTGATTGATGCTCTGCTGGGTAAATTTCATGTAGCCCTGAACCAAGCACGGCAATAGTTTTGCCACCAACCTCTAAACATTTTCTATGTGCTATACTATCAACACCATAAGCAAGTCCACTTACAATAACAACCCCTGCAGATGCAATATCTTTAACAAGCCTTTCTGTTGCCATTCTTCCATAAGCGGTAGGTTTCCTTGTGCCAACAACGGCAAGTGATTGGTGCTTAAGTAAGCTTATATCACCTTTGCAAAATAAGAAAAATGGTGCATCGCTTAGTTCTTTTAGTTTTTCTGGATAATTTAAACTATATTTTGTAAGCAAGATTATATCATCATTTAAAAGGTTGTTATAATAATTTTTTATACGTGTTAGGTCTGCCCTTTCCTTCATTTTTTCATGATTTTCTTTTGAAAGCACTTTTTCATTAAACTTATTTTTACAAAAATGTTTTAAAGAAATATCATCTCCAAGTGCTTCTATAATCTGTTGATTTTTTAAATATGTATTATCAAACATTGATAAAAATATTAAAAAATTTTTTATTTCACTGTCTATTTCTATCATTAATTTCCAACCTTTTAAGACTTTTAGACTCTTTAACACTAAATTTTAACTAAAAAACAAGCAATTTACAAATATTTTTGCATTTTTTTTGAAATTTTTAGTTATTCCAATATTTTCTATCAAGTGTTCTATAAGAAATTGCTTCAGCAACATGGCGGGCTTCAATATTCTCGCTGCCGTCTAAATCAGCAATTGTTCTTGCAACTTTTAGAATTTTATCATGAGCACGTGCAGAGAGTTTTAGCCTATCAAATGCATTTCTGAGCATATTATCACCCATAGCATCAAGCTTACAATATTTTTTTGTCATGGCTGGGGTCATCTTTGCATTACAATATATTTTCTCCCCCTTATAGCGCTCAAGTTGCATCTGTCTTGCCCTGTCAACTCGCTTCTTTATATCTGCTGAACTTTCTTCCTGCTGTTCACTTTTAAGCTGGTCATAGGTGACATTATCAACTTCAATATGTATGTCAATCCTATCCATTATTGGCCCTGACAATTTTGAAAGATATTTTGATATTTGACCTGGCGAGCAGTGACACTCTTTATCTTTTGAACCATAGTTGCCACACGGACATGGATTCATGCTTGCAATTAAAGTAAATGAAGCCGGATATGTTATTGTGGCATTACTTCTTGCAACTGTGATAACACCATCTTCAAGTGGTTGACGGAGAGTTTCTATTGTGTGGCGTGAATACTCTGGAAACTCGTCAAGAAATAAAACTCCATGGTCCGCAAGGGATATTTCACCTGGCTTGCTGTTTGCACCACCACCTGTTAAACTGACTGTGCTTGCTGTGTGATGTGGACTTCTGAATGGTCTTGTTGAAACTATACCTTGTTTTAAGTCTAGTTCCCCTGCAATTGAATGTATTTTTGTTACTTCAAGCGCTTCTTCAAAGGTCAAATCCGGCAAAATAGACGGAAAGCATTTTGCAAGCATACTTTTTCCGCTTCCTGGTGGCCCTATCATTAAAAGATTGTGCCCACCTGCAGCGGCAATCTCTAGGGCACGTTTTGCCATTGCTTGACCTTTAACATTTGAAAAATCCATGCCACTTGTGGAAGATGTGCGTAAAACATTATAATCACAAGTCTCTATTGGCTTTAATTTTTTATCGCCACGTAAGAACTCCACAGTTTCAATAAGCGACTTAACACAATAAACCTCTATACCTTCAATATAACTTGCTTCAATTTTATTTGCATAAGGCACAATAAATTTTCTAAATCCAAGTTTTCTTGCTGATATTAGAAGTGGTAAAACACCACGCACTTGTTTAACTGAACCATCAAAAGAAAGCTCACCAACATAAACGTATTCCCCTTCATTCTTAATTTTGTTCTCATCATTACATGATAAAATAGATACTGCAATAGCAAGGTCATAGAGTGCACCTTCCTTTTTTATATCAGCAGGTGCTAGATTTATTGTTATTCTTTTTATTGGATATTCAAATCCACTATTTTTTATTGCTGAGCGAACTCTTTCCTTTGCCTCCTTAATTGCAGTATCTGCAAGCCCGACGATTTCAAAATGTGGCAGACCATTGCTGACATCTGTTTCAACATCAATAGGTTCACCTTCTATTCCTTTAAGCCCAAAGCTTTTAACTTTAGCAAGCATTATTTTCCCCTTTTATTTATGATTATAATAAAAAGTCTGTTATTTTACAAATAAATTACTTTATTTTAAAATTATAAAAAAATAAAAGACCTTCATTTAGATGAAAATCTTTTTTAAAATCTGATAAATATTTAAAACATCTTTTTATTCTCTTGATTGTTTTTCTTTAATCCTTAATTTTTTTAAATTTTCTTTTTCTTCTTTGCTGACTCTATATGAATCGCAAACTTTTTGTATTGTTTTATTCCTTACAAAGGCATCATCAAGGTTTTGCAAAAATTTATACATAAAATTATAATCATAAATAAAAGCTTCGCTATAGCACCATGCCTTAGCCATTTTCACATAATAGTCTTGATTTTTAACTTTATCAATTTCAGTTATAACATTTTTTAAGTTATCTTTTAGTTGGAACCTTAAAAGCCATACAATACCAAATCTAATTTCATAAGGCTCTTCACTCTTAAGTAGAGAGTAGAAAAATTCTTTTTCGTTTTCAAAGCCTTTAAGTCTTACAACTATAGTGTCGCACGCACCCCAATTATCAATAAAAGGAAGTAGAAATTTAAGCAAATTTATCTTTTCTTTTATTGGCAACTTTGAATAAACAATAAAAAAGCCTGAAAGAACAATTTCCTCATAGTTATCTCGTGGCAATTGATAGAAATCTACATCAATTTTTACCAGCTTTTTTGCAAAATTTTCAAGTGTTTTTGTTTTGATGCCATTAATTTCATATTTGGTGCTGATTATTCCCATATCAAATATAACCTTTTTTGCATCTCCCTCTTGCTTAATAAAATCTTTTATCATTTCACTTACTTGCATATATTTCACCTATAACTAGCATTAGTCTAATAAATAGATAATTTTTTGTCAAATATTTCATAAAAAATGTATACTTAAGTTTATTTTAACACTTTTGGCTAATATTGTAAAATAATATGTAATTTTGTAAAAAAATATATAAAATCATTTTGTAATAATGATAAAACTTACTATAATTAATTTCGGAGTTTAAGTATGAATTTTGAACATTTTATTTTAGAAAAAGAAGTTGCACTTTATCTTTTAATTTTAAAAATATCACCAAGTTTAAAGGGATATAGCTATATTATGAGTGGTGTTTGCAGAATAGCTCAGGACATAACCAAAAAATATAATATGACTAACCGTCTGTATAATGAAATATCACAAGAATTTAGTGTTAATAAAAATTTGATTGATAGAGCTATGCGTCATGCAATAGAAGTAAGTATAAAAAGAAATGGAATTTCTGATTTTGAAAAGTTTTCTTCTTTTGATTTTTCTTCTGATAAACCTACTCCACGTGAACTTCTTACCATTCTTGCTGAAAAGGCTATTTTGGATAAATATTCGTCTATAAATAAGTTCTATCAAGAGTGCACACAAACCCTTGACAAGGAAAAGGACCCTTTGCCATATAATTTATGGTAAAAACTTCTTCTTCAATAAATAAAACATACATTAATCTTATATATTTTCAAAAAATCTCTCTTTTTTAGAAAATATTTTTAAATTTAAACGTTTTTTATAAAATTAACAATTACTTATCAATTTTAATCCATATTTATAATTGGTCTTTATCTTGCTTGCCAAAATACTCTCACATTCTATAGACTCTGCAAGTATGTTCCCTGCTTTTATGTTTTGACATATTAAATTAGCACAAAAAACATCTTCATTTTCTGCATATAAATTCTTAATATTGAGATTTCTTGCCTTTAAACATTTTGCTTTGATAGTTAGTGATGGATAGTCTATATCAAACTCTAATATGCTATCTTGATTAAATTTAAGTGTATCATTTTCAAAAACAAGTTCTTTTTTACATTCTTCAAAAGAGTGGTATTTTTTAAAATTTTGATAGCCTATTGTTTTTTCATAAATGCTAAAATCTTTTTCAACTTGGTTTCTAAATGCACGTGCTGTGCTAAAATATTTTATATATCCTTCTGGGGCGACAAACTTTGTTTTTCTTAAAACTATTGTTCTATGCTCGTTTATATTTAAAATATTTTTAAATTCTTTTAGCGAACCTATTTCTTTTATTAGATATGGGCTGATAATATAGCTTTTATCTGTTTTAAATGTGAAAGCATAAAACTCCCCTAAATTTAAACGACAACTAAGAAGTTTGAAAAAGTCAAAAAAACCAAAAGAAGAAAGGGCTTTATCGTTGACAAAAGCGGTATAACACTCAATATTTTTCTTGATTTCATCATAAATTCTTATTGTGACAATATCAATCTTCCCAAGATATTTTTCCTTTTCTAATGCCTGCTTAATTTCTTTATAGCTGTTTTCTGAACTTTTCTTTAATATTATAACTCCATTTTCGCTTAAATTATCTATAAAAAAATCTCTATAAGTTATGCAAAAATATTCCAAACCACCATAATAAATATTCTTCATCTATTCCCCCAGAACTTCATAATCTATTAAAAAATTTTGTTTTTTGAAGTTGATTTTCGCCTGTTTATCACCAATTTCCTTTGTGCTTATATCTTTAATAATGGTATAAGTAAACTCATTATCTTCTAACATTTTAAAATTAGCAGGAATAACCCAGTGCATAATGCCAGTGATAAATTCTTTTGCGTTCAAACTTAAAATTATTTGCGAGTCAGTATAAGCTAGTATTTCGACTTTTGAAAGAGTGATTTCTTCGTTCTGTTTAAACTTATTTGGCGACATTATAACCTTGGTTATTGATAACTCTTTTTCCATCTTTTTCTCCTTTTTATAACAAAAAATAACCCATATCTTAACGATATGGGGTTTGATTATATTGATTTCTATATTTATTTCCACATCGTCTGGCTTATTGCCATTCCTCTTTACCACCATTGCCAAAGGGCTGGTTGGTCTGAACATCATCGAGAGGAGCTCTTCGTTCACGTCTTTATGTGTTATTTAATTGTTGAAAAAATAGTAGCACAAAACTGCTAAAAAAGTCAAGTAATTTATAAAACTAGTTAGTTAAAAGCTTATTTAACAGTATATTCAATATAAAATTGGTAGCCAAAATAAGATACTATTACATATTTTGTGCCAACAGTTGAAACATCAATTCCACTGATTATATAAATATTAGGTGTTTGAATTGATAAAAAAGAATAAAAATACTGTTCAAATACCTCGCCATCTTCCATAGTAAACTCGGCTGTAAATGAGCTGGTATAACTAGGGCTATTCTTGTTATAGGCTGTAGGGATAACCGCATACTGAACCTTATCTAAATCCACAACATAATACCTTATGCTTACCTCGTGCCCATTTACATTTATTTTTGCAAATTGCTCACCAGCAGTAGATGTATCTATATCTTCAATAATATCATCTTCAGTCAGTCCAACATAAAATACATTTTCACCAGTATTTGGATTATATAAATAAATATCTTGTTCGATTAATTTTGCATAACCATTAAGCAGAATTGGATTGTCTCTTGCACCCTTTTCCACATAGCCACTTGTTATGTTGACATCATTTACCATGTATTCAAACTCTAAAGTCCTAAAATGATATGTTAAACTGAATTTATAAGTTCCTATTTTTTCTGTTATAAGATTCTTAACTGAAAAATCTGTGTCTGAAGTTAGATTTTCCATTCCTGTGTTGCCATTTATATCTGTCCAAGAGATAACAATACCTTTTTCTTCAATAGAACTATCTTCTCCAAACTCAAAAGTTGGAATATTGTTTATAGTGAATGTTTCAATATCTGAATTGACTTTATACCTTATACCATCAGTTTTCCCTAAAACTTCACCATTATGGTCCATCACAACCAAACACATTGTTGAGTAGTATGCTCTATCAGCATTTTTTGCCTCTTCAGCAGCCATCTCTAATGTATAGGTAAAATTTGGTGTAATAACAACTCCACTTCCAAAATCATTATTTAACAGATAAAATCCACTTACCATATTTGAAGAAATGTCGACGATTTCATCTTCAAACTGTTTATCTGCATATTGAATAAGAAGTTTGCCTGTTCCAGCATCGAAATTTTCACCATATCCATACTCAGTTTTAATTGCTCCTATAACTTTGACTGCTTTGATTACTTTCTGGGTGAATTTTGCATATAGCACATTATCTTTATTTTTTAGCATATCATTGCTAATTCTATTTGGAACTGGCTCGG
This sequence comes from uncultured Clostridia bacterium, assembly GCA_944351415.1. Lineage (GTDB taxonomy): Bacteria > Bacillota > Clostridia > Christensenellales > UBA1242 > Caccovivens. Next base: position 43,346 of record CALVPQ010000001.1, read on the forward strand.
TATAGGCATAATCGTAGAACCAGCCATCAAAATGATAAAATGGAACATCTGGCTGATAGAGAGTTATTCTTTCGCCAACCGCAACAACATCACTTATTTTATCAAAAGTTACCCCTATATCATTATAATAGTATATTGTTTTTGACGTTTCCCATCTTGGATATAAATATACTTCGTTATAGCTGTCAGCCTCAACAACTGTTTCTATTGTATAAGGCTTTGTTAATTCGATGTCTACACACCAGCAATCAAAAGTATAGCCATCTCTTGTTGGAGTTGGAAGCACTATATCTAGACTATCAAGATAAATGTCGTCAAAATTATCATCACTAACAAACACTAAATTGACTTTTTTAAGCCATTTTGCATATAAGGTTAAGGAATTGTTATCTATATATGAGTTTAAATTTGATTGTTCAAATTTCTGCTCCCAGGTGCCGTCATCTTCATACCAGCCACCAAAAAGATATTCTTCTCTTGTTGGCTCTGGCAAAATAAGGGCGCTATCTTGAGTATATTCTATTGGACTGCAAGCAGTTCCACCATTACTTTCAAAGTTGATTGTAAGGCTATCATCTTTGCACGCTGTGAAAAGTATTCCGCTAAACAGCATAAGACACACTGCCGCCACCACAGACAAGAGTTTTATATTTTTCATATTTTTCTCCAGTTTTTGATTGAATAATTAAAGTTTTAAAGTTAATATTTCTGTTTTGTATTATCTATCTTTAATAAAAGTTAAAAATACTTGGTCTAAAGTTCTGTTATTAACAAATTATCTAACTACATATTCAACATCAAATATTTCCCCATAGAAATATACCTTTACATAATGGGTTCCAGAAGTTGTTGTGTCAACGTTTTCAATAATACAACAATAATCATCATAGTAATCAAAGCTTTGTCTGAAAGTCACCCCATCTTCCATAGTTATTGTGGCTTCAAAAAAGTTGACTTCATCTTGTTGCTCATAAGTTCTTATGACTTTTAATTCTTGAATTTGCTTAAGAGCAACAACATAATATTCTATTTCAACTTCATTACCACTTATATTTATTATTGCAGTGTTATAGCCAGCAGTAGATGTGTCTATATCTTTGATAATTTGTGTTTGAGTAAGTCCATCATAGTTTATATGCATATTTGTATCTTCATTGACTACATATATATCTTGGTCTAGTAAAGATGTTCGAGTGTTTAATAATATTGGGTCATCGTAGGAACCTTTATCCACATAACCCCAGGTTATGTTTGTATCATTAACTGTATATTCAAACTCTATGGTTCTATAATGAAAACGAAGAGAAAACTTAAATGTTCCAATTTTATTTGTTGATAGGTCTGAAGTATAATAATTTAAGTCCTCATCATTTAAAAATTCTATCTTCTGCCCTTGCTCGTCTGTCCAAGAAACAGCAATCCCCTTATTTTCTAGAGATACATACTCTCCAAATTCAAAAACTATTTCTTTATTTATGGTAAATGTTTCAATATCACTTTTTACTATGTAATCAATACCTTGTGCTGTTTTTGCTATTTGAGTTCCTCTGTGGTCAAAAATATAAAAATTTACCGAGCCTAAATATACTTCATCATTATCAAGTTCGTTATCATATAAATAATATCCCCTTTTCCCTTTATCTTGAGGATAAAATCCTTGAACCATAGCATCAGTGATTTCAACCACTTCATCTTCATACTGCTCATCTTTATAATTAATAAGCAATCTTGCAGTGCCTGCATCAAAACTTTCACCATATTCATATTCAGTTTTAATTGTTCCTATAACTTCAACCCTTTCAATTTCTTTTTGTGTAAATTTTGCATATAGCACATTGTCTTTATTTTTTAGCATATCATTGCTAATTCTATTTGGAACTGGCTCGGTTAATTCAGAATCAAAAAACCAACCATCAAATTGATAATATTTTATAATAGGTTGATAAAGCATTATGCTTTCGCTAACTTCCACAACATCACTTGTTTTTTCAAAAGGTGCATCTATATCACTATAATAGTATATTGTTTTTGACGTTTCCCATCTTGGATATAAATATACTTCGTTATAGCTGTCAGCTTCAACAACTGTTTCTATTGTATAAGGCTTTGTTAATTCGATGTCTACACACCAGCAATCAAAAGTATAACCATCTCTTGTTGGAGTTGGAAGCACTATATCTAGACTATCAAGATAAATATCGTCAAAATTATCATCACTAACAAACACTAAATTAACTTTTTTAAGCCATTTTGCATATAAGGTTAAGGAATTGTTATCTATATATGAATTTATGTTTGATTGGTCAAATTTCTGCTCCCAGGTGCCATTATCTTCATACCAGCCACCAAAAAGATACTCTTCTCTTGTTGGCTCTGGCAAAATAAGGGTGCTATCTTGAGTATATTCTATTGGACTGCAAACAGTTCCCCCATTGCTTTCAAAGTTGATTGTAAGGCTATTATCTTTGCATGCTGTGAAAAGTATTCCGCTAAACAGCATAAGACACACTGCCGCCACCACTGACAAGAATTTTATATTTTTCATTTTTTTCTCCTATTTTTGATTATACAATAAAATTATTTAAAAGTAAATAAAAGCCGTTATCTTAGCATTATAAAATTAAAAATGAAAGAGCAAAGATTATTCGCACCTATATAATTTATCTGTTATATGTTTAAAAATAAAAAATTAAGATAATTTAAAAGACATAGCAAGGTAAATTTGCTATGCCCTATAGTTGGTGTTCCCAACAGGACTCGAACCTGTGACTAGCCCTTAGGAGGGGCTTGTAATATCCACTTTACTATGGGAACTTGTTTTTTGTATTTTTAGTTTTTTATTTTCATCTATATTATTATTGCAAATTTAAAATGAAAATTATCTTAACAAATAATATTATATCATATTAAAATACTTTTTCAAATATTTTTATTATAAAAAAACTTTTTATTTTAAAAATTAATTGTAAATTTATTAAATTTTCTTTATTTATTTAATAATTTTATAAAAATACCGACTTTTTGAGTCGGTATCTCTATCACCACGTAAATTAAAATCTTCTTTTGCAAAATCTCTTTTTACGATTGCAACAGCAATTGCATCTTTTGCTTATGCAATTATTTTTAAAAAATGGGTTACATTTTCTATTGCAACAATCACTAAAATCATTGCAACAAGGATTAAAATAACAGCCACAATCAAAATCAAAGAAAAAACAAATTGTTGTTGGCGGAGCTGGTGGTATAGGCTCTGTTATAACTGTTTGAACAACATTACTGTTAAATGTTGAAGGTATACCCTGCACTAGCACCGTGACATTTGATGAATTGTTAATTATTTTCATAGAAAATCACCTAGTTTATAAGTGCTTGAAAATCAACTGTTACACTTCCTCCGGGTGCTATGTCAGGAAGCGAGAATGAACTGATTGGGTTATAACCTGGATAAGATACATTGTCTATTTTTACTGAATCAGTTACAAAGGTAAGACCTGCCTCTAATATATCTGAAAAGACAACATCTGTTACAGTTTGGCTGCCTGCATTGGTTATAACTGATTTATAATTTAGCACTTCTCCCTTGATTGCCACTGTTTTATCCACGCTCTTAACAACATTTAGTCTTGTTGAAATTACTGCAAAGGTTACAGTATTTGTGTTTTCAGTGAAATCACGCCTGCCAAGTTCTGTGTCTATGCTATAGTTTACTGTGCCGTAGTTATCAACTGTGTCTTGAGTTTTTGGATTATCTGCTATAACAGTGTAAACTATGCTTGTGCTTGCACCAACTGCAAGGTCTGGGAGTGAAAACCCTGCAACAATATCATAGCCAGGGTATGCCACATTGTCTATTATAACAGTTGATGGCACGTGCGTGGCACCTGCTGCCAAGGTATCATTGAAAAATAAGTTCTTTATAACATAATTTGTGTTATTTGTTAAAACTATTGTTTGAGTTGTGCTATCACCTTCTCCAATAAATGCTGTAGGTGTTGTTTTGACTTTGCTAAATGTGGTGGAAATTATTTCTGTTGTGACTATATTACTATCTCTTTGCCCTGGAACAGTTGAACCATCTGGCAAAACTGATAGATAACTTACGCTTGATTGATTTGGTATTAACATTTTTATCTCCTAATTTACTTGAACTTGAAAAATTATTGTTTTTACTTGACCGATGCTTAAATCACCTATATTTATTCCATTTTCTGGATTTTCGCCAGGCATATTCACACCGTCAACTGACACAGAATTTGTAACAAAAGTTGTTCCAGTTGGGATTGGGTCTGTAAATACAAAATCTATTGCATTCAAGTTTCCATTATTTGTTATAAAACTTGTATAGGTTAGAATTTCTCCGCTTAAGGCAACTGTTTTGTCAACTATTTTAACATTATTGACTGCTTCTTCTAGGATAAATACAGAAACAGGGTTGCTTGCTTGTTCTAGCTCTACTGTAAAATTTGGAAAAGGTTCAAATTCAAAACTTACTATTGCGGTGTTTATTGCTGGATTGGTAAGTGGTAGAGTTATTGCCCTTAAAAGATATTTTACAGTTTTTGTCTGATTAGGCATTATCGTGCCTAAAGAAATTGGGAAAGAACCAGGTTGTGAAACTCCATCTATTTCAATTGAACCGCTAACCAAGCTTAAACCTGCTGGAATTGGGTCGGCAAGAATGACATCTGTTGCATCAAGCTGCCCTGTGTTTGTTACTTGAATGGTATACTCCACATCTTGCCCAACAAAGACTGCCGCATTTGAAACTGACTTTGTGACAGTAAGCGAAGCACCAAGAGAATCTATTTGAGTTGCAAGTGCATTTGGCACATATAAATCACCTGAACTTGTGAACCTAAATAAGGCACTTGTTTGAGAAGGTTCAAGCTGCGGAGAAATATCAACGGCGGTGATGTCCCACCCCTGTCTACCTGCACTTACACCTGTGCCTGCAGAAGCATTAGCATTTCGTGAGCCAAAAGTTCCTGTTACATCTATTACCCCATTTTCATCATTTATCTGTGATGCAAAAAAGTTATTAGCTGGATTATTTGGTCCAGAAATTATAGCAAGTGAGCCTGCATCTTTGCCAAATAAAAATTGGTCACCAGTAAGCACGGCATCACCTTCTTGTGCACTGATATATACCTTGCCTGAAATTGGAAGAGCAGAAGGAGTTGTAAAACCAGAGAGTGTTGTGTCGCTAACAGGAGTTGTTGGACCTACAACCGCACCACCTACCCACAAAGTTAAGTTTCGTATAATTTCACTGTCGTTTTTGTATACTACTGCAAGTGTCCAGCCCGCATGATTTGTTTGAGTAGTTTGATTATCATTTGCAATCAAAAGTGCAGGAACACCAAGCACTGAATATGTGCCGTTAAGCGAATTTGAAACTATACTGGTAACGTCTGCCGTTCTAACATAAAACCCCAAATTAAAACCGCCCTGACTTGGAATTAAAAAATTCTGCGAAGTGGTTGCATCAGGTGAAATGCTGTTTAAATTGCCATCTGCAACCAACGTGACAGGATTATCTATCACGTTTGAAATATTTTGAGTTTGAGATTGGTAAAGTCCGCCCCATACAAGCTCTGCATGAAGCACAGTGCTACCAATAGGAAGAGTAAGAACCGCACTTGAACCATTTTGCAAATAACTTGCAGTTGTTCCTGTTGGAAAGTTTGAAAACTGCGTGTTATTAAGTGATGTGAAAGCACCGATTGAACCAAGTGCACCAGCTGAAAGTGAATTTGAAATTTTACTCAGTCCTAAAGTATTACCTATAAAACGTATACCACCTCGTTCTATTGTTGTATAACGTTGCAAAAAAGCCATATATTCCTCTTAAAATCACACATACCCCTATTATCAGTCTATGGAAAGAGTTTTAATTTGTTAAAAGATAAGAAAAAACTTTGTTAATTTTATTTTTTAAAAAAAATACATGGGAAAACTTAAAATTCCATGTATTTTTGTGATTTTTATTTTGATTTAATAATCAGAAATTGTTATAGTAAAAGTTGTATCTTGTGTTAAAGTATACCAGCCTAAAAAATCATAAGCGTTACTACCAAGTGTTCCGCTAAAACCAGCATTAGAAGATAAGTTGATAGTATATTGGGCTGTTACTCTAGTAGTAACATTTCTGTAGTTTGTTATCGCTATAGTTTCTACATTATAAAGAATAATTTGCTTTTGTGTATAGCTTTCAAATGCATCAAAAGGTGTCACATCTGACGAGTTATTGATAGCAACACCAAGTTCCTTAGAATATTGTAGATAACTATCATCTACAATATTTATTGTTGCAGTATAACCGCTACCTTGTTCTATGCTTGTGAGCGATAGGTCAAGGTCAAACGTGCCTGTGATGTCGCTGTTTTTGTTTGACACTGTAAGTGTGAAAGTAAATGTGCCTGTTCCGCCGCCTGTGATTGTTTTATTGGTGGTGTTTCCTTCAAAGGTTTCTGAGTTATATTCTCTTGCAACGTTTACACCTGTGATATTGGTGTTGTCTGTCAGAGATACTGATATTGCTCGGCCACTAGCAAGGTTTTGAATATTTATTGTCACCGTGATTGGTGATGCTGATGAGTCGAAGTTAAGTGGCACGGAAGTCCAATCATCTGGCATTGAAACCGCTCCATCTGTTGTGTCTACAGTTATATGTATTGGTGTTAAATCTTCTGCGGTGGTTGTGTGCTCGGCTGTGCCAACATAACTTCCTGTTATATCCGCATACACGGAACTTGCCGTAAATGAAACATTGCCGCCGACATTCAAATTTATATTTTGTGCGGCAAAGACACTAACAAAAAGCATACTTAAAACTAGCACAAAAGCTGCAATACATGAAATCAATTTTACTTTTAAACTCATAATTTTTTCTCCTTTCATTGCATATTATAGTTAGGCGTTACCTAATTATCAATTAAAATTAGGTAGAAACTAATATAATATTGTTATGAATAAGGAAGATGTCATCAAAAAGAACCTTAAATTTGAGATTGAACATTGCGGAAAAAGCAAAACTGAGATAGCAAAAGAACTGGGCATATCAAAGCCTACCCTATCGCAGTATCTTTCTGGCAAGATTCTTCCTTCTCTTACCACTTTTGCAAAGCTTTGCGAAATTATTGATTGCTCTGCTGATGACATATTGGATTTAAAATAAGGCGAAATACAATCCAAGTTTAAAAAGCATATAAATCTATCTAATAATCATAAAAATATATAAAAAATAAATAAAACTTATAAATAAAAAACCTTATGTTTTTATACATAAGGTTTTTATGATTATTTGTTGTCTGCAGATTTGATTTTTGCAGCTTTTCCAGTGAGTTCTCTTACGTAGTAAAGTTTTGCTCTTCTTGGTTTACCCTTTCGAACAACTTCAATACTTGCAACAAGTGGTGAATGAAGTGGGAATGTTCTTTCAACACCAACACCATTAGAGATTTTTCTAACAGTGAAGCTTTCTCTTGAACCACCATTTTTTCGAGCAATAACTACACCTTCATAACCCTGGATTCTTTCTTTGTCTCCTTCCTTGATTTTAACACCAACTCTAACAGTGTCGCCGATATTAAATTCAGGAACTGACTCTTTCATATTTTCCTTTTCAATTTGGTCAATAATGTTAGCCATTGTTTTTCTCCTTTTAATAAAATTTTATAATGTGCCTAGCCAGCACAAGGTTTTGTGAGATTTAGCCTCTCTTTCTTGCACGTTTGCGAGCGGCTTCTCTTTTCATTTTCTTAGCAACACTTGGCTTATAGTAAGCTTCTTTTCTTCTAATATCGCCGATAATTCCGTCTTTTTGGCATTTTCTTTTAAATTTCTTTAAAGCACTTTCAAGACTTTCATTTTCGCCTACTTTAACAGTTGTCAAATTTCTCACCACCTTCTAATTTTAAAGTTCCTTACTATTATATAAATTTAATAGTCTATTGTCAAGAATTTTTGAAAAATAATTTTTTGTTTTTTAATCTTTTATAGCCTTTATTTTTGCTTTTACACCATCTTTAAAAGGCTGTTTAAATTTTACTGAAACAATCCTATCTATTAGATTGCCATAACTTTTAATTGCATTATTATCTTCTATATAACATCTTATATAATTTTCTGTGTAGCCTGTGTAGAAACCATCTACTTTTTCTTCAATAAGCACTTTTCCTTCTTTATTCTTTCTTATAAAATCTGCCTTTAATTTGTTATTAAGTTCATTTAATCTTTCATAACGATTTTGCTTTATTTGTGGTGGCAAGTCTTTATAAAGTTTTGCAGCCACCGTGCCTTCTCTCTTTGAATATTGAAAGATATGTAGTTGAGAAAAGCCCACTTCTTTGGCAAAATTATAAGTTTCTATAAATTCTTCTTCACTTTCATTAGGAAAGCCAACAATTATATCAGTTGTGATTCCTGCAAGCGGAAAATATTTCCTTATCAGGGCAACTGATGCTTTAAACTCTTCGGCACTATAATGACGATTCATTCTTTTTAACACACTATTTGAGCCACTTTGAAGTGAAAGGTGAAAATGTGGGCAAAAGTTATTTAGTTTGCTCAAGCCCTGCACAAAATCTTCACTAACTAAACTTTCTTCCATTGAAGAAAGGCGAAGCCGTTTACCGAAGCTGTCAAGTTCTTCAAGCAGTGTGAGTAGTGACGGCTTATCATCTATTTTATAATCAGTTACATTGATACCTGTGAGAACTATCTCCTTTATATCGTCACTGAGCGAAGAGACTTCATTTATAATTGAGAATATACCACGAGACCTGCTTCTTCCCCTTAAATATGGTATTATACAGTATGAACAAAAATTGTTACACCCATCTTGCACCTTTATATAGGCTCGAGTGCGCGACTGTTTTGCAAAAAGGTCGTCCTCATAATCTTTTGGAAGTTTTGTAAGTCTTACTTGATTTTTTAATTTCCTTTTATCACCGTTTGCAAGCTTGGTGATATAATCAGATATTTTAATTTTCCCTGCAGTGCCAAAAACATAGTTTACACCTTTTTCAATAAACTGTTGGCTGTTCTTCTGACTTGCACAACCACAAACAAAAAACTTAGCTTGTGGATTAAACCTTCTGCAACGAGCTATCATCTGACGTGATTTTTTCTCAGCTTCACTTGTTACAGCACAAGTATTTATAACATAAATATCGGCAGGCTCTAGTTTTTCTGTCGTTTCATATCCTTTAAGGGATAAATTATAAATAAGTGCATCACTTTCGTATTTATTGACCTTGCACCCGAGCGTCATAACACATATTTTCATAGCGGAAATAGTTTAGCAAAAATTATTAGAAAAAGCAACAATAAAATGATTTTATAATAAATTCAACATTTTTCTTATTCTTTATGCTATAATTATCTTGTAAAGGCTATAAAATGAAAAGTTATCATGATATTTTACAAGATTTGAAAAAATCAACTTTTAGAAGTAAATTTAAACTTAAAGAAAAGGATTTTGATTATATAAAACAAAAAGGGCTTGACACAATAAAAAGTCATGCCTATGACTTTATTAAAAAGCGACTTGCACCTGAAAAAATTTTAAATGATGGAAAGCAAACACCTATGAAGGGACACCCTGTTTTTATTGCCCAGCATGCTACGGCTACTTGCTGTCGTGGCTGTCTTGAAAAATGGCATCATATTCCACAAAATAAAAAGTTAAATGAAAATGAAATAAATTTTATCGTAGAGCTTATTATCACTTGGATTGAAGAGCAAATCAAATATATAAAATAAAACAATATTTATAAATTAACTTAGTGCGGGAGATATAATAGGATTTTTATGTGAAGTTTGTGCGTGAAATAAAAGGCGAAAAACATTTTTGTTTTTCAAATAAAAACAAAAAAAAGCATTTTTTCTAAAAAAATGCTTTAAAAAAATGCGAGAAATCGCATTTTTTTGTTTTTCGCCAGTTATATTAAAATATTTCAATTAATTGTTACTCTTATGCCAATTAAATATCTTCAGCAAGGAACATTCTTTTAAACTTTTCATTTTTATTAAATAGTTCTTCAAAAGTTCCGCTATCTATAATTTCTCCTTCATCTAAAAAATATATCTTATCAACATTTTTTATTGTTGAAAGTCTATGAGCAACTATAACAATAGTGCTTGAGCCTTTCATATTATCAATACTTTGCTTGATATGTTCTTGAGCTAAATTATCAAGTGAGCTTGTGCTTTCATCGAAGAGTATAATACTTGATTTTCTTAGCATAGCTCTTGCTATAGCAAGACGTTGACGTTGCCCACCTGAAAGCTTAATTCCACTTTCTCCGACAATTGTTTCTATTCCCCCTGGGAGAGTATCTATAAATTCTTTTAAATAAGATTTTTCAATAGCATCTTCAAGTTCTTTATCTGTTGCATCGGCTTTTGCAAGCAATAAATTTTCTTTTATTGACATATCAAAGATATAAGGAAATTGGTTGACAAGTGAGATATTTTTTCTAAGAGTTTCTTTTGAAAGTTCATTGATATTAACACCATCAATTAAAACCTGTCCACTATCAACTTCAAACATCTTAGACATTAAACTTAATATTGTTGATTTGCCACTGCCTGATTTCCCCACAAAAGCAACTGTGGTGTCTGGCTCTATAGTGAAAGATAAGTTTTGAAATACATTTTTATTTTTTATTGTTTCACTTTTATCTTCAACTTTATTTAAGTCGTCTTTATCTTTAAGTTTATCTGTATAGCCATAGGCAACATTTTTAAATTCTATTTTACCTTCAACATTATCAAGATTAATATTCCCAAATTCTTCTACTGAAAATTTATTATTATCAAAAAGGTCAAATATTCGCTGTCCGTAGATTGTTACGTCATTTTTTATATCTAACATTGCACTTGTTTGCATGATAAAGTTATTAAAACTTCCCCTATTAGAATATATAATCATATATGATGCAAAAACTAAAAGTCCTCTTTCAAGAAGCACAACTCCTAGGATAATTGCCCCCATTGACGCTAAAATATAGATTAAGTTTCGCAATTGATTTAAAGATTGGTTTTGCATTGAACGTTTATAATTGAAGTTATTATAATCATCATAATAATTCTCGGTTGTAACTTTAAGTTTTTCTTCTAGTCCAAGCGATTTTACATCGCGTTCACTTTTAACTATCTCTGTTGTTAATGAATTTATTTTATCATATTTTTTATTTGAAATTTTAATATTTTTTCCACGCAATTTAAGTCTATATTTTTCAACAATAAAGTTAGCTATCATTCCAGCAATAAGAATTAAGCCAACAATATAATTTATTGTTATTATATAGATAGAAATTATAAGTGCCCTTACAGCTCCACCAAAGAAATCAACTACACTTACAAGTTGATTTATCATTCTATTAGGGTCATTTACAATTCTTTGAACAAAGGTCCCTGTGTTGTTATTTGAATATGTGCTTGCCGAAAATTTGAAAGCTTGATATGCAAGGTCATTATTGAGTTGTGAAATTATTTTAGTTGAAAACCTAAGATATATTGTGTTTAAAATAAAAGTTAATAATCTTTCAAGAACAAATAATGATAAAACTATTACAAATTCTATTATTGCTTTTTCAAAAAGTCTGCTTGCTTCTTCCCCTGATGCAGATATTGCCTCAGTGACATCTGCAATTGCATTTGCAGCAATAATTGTATAGAATATACCGGTAACAATCATCACAATAGTGAAAAATGCATAAAGAAAAATATGTAGTTTATAATTTTTGAGGTAGTGCCATAGCGATGGGATATTGTTTTCCTTTCTATATTCTCTTCTCTCTTTCCAAGACATTTTTTGCTGTTTGTTCTTTAATTTTTCTTCTTTTTTTGCTGTTTTTTGCGATTTTTTATCTATTTCTGAGCTTTCTTCGTTCTTATTTTTAAAATTTTTTTCTTTTTCATTTTTCATTCACACCCCCTATTGAAAAACAAAAATATTTTATCAAACAAAGAGGGGTTTGTCAATATAGAAAAAATTAAATAACACAATATTTTTTGAATTTTATGTAGCGAAAAAACAAATTTAAAATTATATTTTAAATTTCAGAAAATTTTTCTTCTGAAGCGAATTTTTTTTAAAATTCGCTGTTTTTTCGCCACCCTTTATATATTCGTAATAGGTTAAGCACCAATTTCGCTTGTAGAATCTTCGCTGGCTGACTCTACAATTAATAATTTTTGTCCTGAAACTTCATAAGCTATTCTTTCTTCAAAAACACCACTACTTACTTCTTTTTTATAAACTCTTGATTGTATTCTTCCAACCAAATTCACCTTTGTTCCTATTTTTTGATTTTGCATAAGACATGCATTTCTTCCCCATAAAATACATGGCAGATAATCAGATTTATTAAAATTAAGTCTATTAACAGCAATAAGCACATCACAAATCTGTCTATTAAAAGGTGTTATGCGAAAAGTTGGGGCTTTGCAAATATACCCCACAAGTTGTAAGAGATTTGTGTTGTTCTCAGGCAAATTTTTTATTTCTAAAACTTCTTTGACAAAGAAAGAAAGTATAAGTCTGCTTTTCCCATCAACAACCTTATTGTATGAACGTAGCTCTCCGCCAAAAGCAAGTTCTTCACCCTTTTGTAGAGATAATTTGAATGCTTTGATAAGTTTCTCTGAAATGGTGAAAGGGAGAATGTCGACTGTATCTGATAATCTTTCAACTTCAAGTTTGCCTTCATAAAATTTTTCATCTTCAATTTCAAATTTTCCGTCTATTGACACAAGTTTTCCAGCAATTTGACCATAGTTATTTGACTTTAATGCTATTGTATTATTCATAATTTTCTCCTTTTAATTTTTATGTTGTTCGCCATTTGCATCTATTGTAAAAGCCTCGCTATAGATAAGCTGCCCAACACTTGTTACCTTATAACCTTTCATTGTGAGCCAATCAAGAGTAAGTCTTAGTGCATCGCATACATTTTCTGCATTGTTATGCATGAGAATTATTGAACCATTTTGAACTTTCTTCATAACTCTATCTGTGACTTGACTTGCTGAAAGCCCTTTCCAATCAAGAGTATCTACGTCCCACTGAACAGCTTGAAGCCCTAGTTCTTCGCAGGCATTTATGAGAGTATTATTGTATGAACCATAAGGTGGTCTGAACACTTTAATTTCCTTGCCTGTGATTGCTGTTATTTTTGAAATTGACGTTTCAAGCTCACTTATAATAGTGGCTTTATCAAGTTTTACCATGTCTGGGTGTGTGTTTGAATGAGTGCCTATCTCAAAACCTGCTTCGTCTATTGCTTTTACCATTTCAGGATAATCATCAACCCAAAAACCCACTAAGAAGAAAGTTGCTGTGACATTATACTCTTTCAATATATCAATTATGCCTTGTGTTTTGTCGGCACCCCAAGCAGCATCAAAAGAAATTGCAACTTGTTTTTCTGGGGTGTCAACTCGGTATATAGGCACAAGTCTTGATGACGTGCCAAACCAAACTTGAGCAGCCGAGCCACCTTCAAAAGAGATACAGAGCAAAACCACGACAGCAAGCATAGCTAAAATAATTTTAATGGTTCTTTTTTTGATTACACAAAATGGCATTGCAAACCTCGCTTTTAATAATAAAATATCTTTTCAAAATATCAAATTAGAAATTTGTTTGAAAATGTTGGAAAATTGTTAAAAATGTCGAAATTTGAAAACTTTAAAAACATTATTATTTTTAAGATTTCTTTTATACACTTCTAGTATATTTGTCTATATTATTAAATATGAATTTTTTATCAAATTTTTTGATAAATAAAAATATGGAAGAAAATAACTATCACATAAAATTAATTTAAAATTCAATAAATGGATTATTAAATGAAAAAGTTTATAAAAAAAAACAAATACAGACTTTGTATTTGTTTTTAATATTAAAATTAAATATATTTATTGATACATAATAAAAATGTATATAGAAATTTTATTTATAAAAAAACAGAAAATAAGATTGCTAGTATTTAAAATTATTTTTATAAAGACAAAATTATATCATTTTATTGATTGTAAAGAAATTCTTTTTGATTATTTCATTGCCAGTTGCAAGTCTTTCTGTTTCCGGCAATTTCTTTGTGTCTAGTGGCAGAATTTTTAAACCAAAGTCAACTGCAAGTATAGCATTGTTTGTGACGTCACAAGCATAGAATACATTTTGGCAATTTTTCGCAAAGGTTATATATTTAAGCCCTTTACGATAACGTTGAGCTATTGGAAATTCTTTTACTGGGATTTTCTTTATATAGCCATTATCAGTGACTACAATAATATGAGAAAAGTCAACTTGTTTTGCAAAGATAACACTGTCCCCATCGTCAAGGTTTATTCCCTTCACACCACCAGAAATACGCCCTTGTGTTGGAATATCCACCTTATCAAAGTTGAGTGACATACCCTTTCTTGTAAGCATAAGGATAGATTTGCCATTTTTATCTATTTCAACATTCTTTACTTCATCACCATCATTTAGTTTGCAAACTTGATAGAAAGACTTATTAACTATAAGCTCTTTTGCTTCGCTCTTTTTAACCATGCCATATTTTGTCATGAATAGAATTGAGCCTTCTTGAGTTGCCTTCATTATCTTGACAGGCACTTCATTCAATACAACTGATTTATCTATTGATAAAAGTGACACACCTTTATCTCTCCACTTACATTCTTTGATTTGTGAAACTGTGGTCTTGATGGCATTACCATGACTGGTGAATATAAGTATTGTGTCGCCACCTGCCAAATTTTCAATTTGTATTGGAACGTCATTAATTGTTGAATTATCAGTTAAATTCTTTTGTGACATTGAATAATTTTTTGCTGTTACTTTCTTTATTGTGTTGCCTGCTGTGATTGCCACAACATAATCCTTATCATTATCTTCGCTATCTTCGGCTATTGTTTGCAATACAATTTCAGCATCGCTTGTGATTTGTGAGCGACGTGGGTTATTAAAGTTTTTCTTTATCTCTGTAAGCTCTTTTTTAACCACATCAAATTGAAGTTTTTTAGAAGAAAGTATTTCTTCATACTCTGCTATTCTTCGCTTAAGCTCTGCTAGTTCTTCTTCAAGTTTAGTTACTTCAAGGTGAACTAGCCTTGCAAGACGCATATCAAGTATAGCCTGGGCTTGACGTTCTGAAAGATTAAACTTATCTCTTAATCTTTGCTTTGCCTCTGTTGTGGTTGAAGATTTTTTTATTATCTTTATAACTTCATCAATATTTTTTATCGCTATAAGTAAACCCTCAACAATATGTGCCCGTTCTTTGGCAATATTAAGGTCATATTTTGTTCGTCTTACAATAACTTCTCTTTGATACTGTGCATAATATGAAACTATTTCAAGCAAATTAAGTTGTTTTGGCTTTCCACCTGCGATGGCAACCATATTTATACCATAAGAAATCTGCAAGTTAGTTGCTTTAAAGAGAAGTTCGAGAACTTTCTTTGGATTTGCTTCTTTTTTTAGCCTTATCACGGCACGCATACCCGTTCTATCAGATTCATCTCTAATTTCAGTAATCGCCGAGTATTTTTCTTTGTTTTGTTCTTTAAGTTCAGCAATTTTCTGAAGAAGTTGAGCTTTGTTAACTTGATATGGAAGCTCAGTTATAATAAGGCTACATTTATCTCCAGTTTTTTCAACTGACACCTTTGCCCTTATAAGAATTTTACCCTTACCAGTTTTATAGGCTTGTTCAAGCCCTCCATCGACGTCTATAATCTCACCGCCCGAAGGAAAGTCTGGGGCTTTTATAAAACGCATAAGTTGTTCTATTTTGATATTTGGATTATTTATATAAGCCACAACACCATCTATTGCCTCTCCTAAGTTGTGTGGCGGTATATTTGTTGCAACACCTACTGCAATACCTGTTGCGCCATTAACAAGAAGGTTTGGAAACCTGCCAGGCATCATATCTGGCTCTTTGAGTGTGTCATCAAAGTTTAAGCTCCACCTTACAGTGTCTTTTTCAAGGTCGCGCATAAGCTCCATGGCAAGTGGTGTGAGCCTTGCTTCTGTATAACGCATAGCAGCAGGACTATCACCATCAACAGAGCCGAAGTTTCCGTGCCCATCTACAAGCGGAGCTCTCATCACCCAATTCTGAGCCATACGACACATTGCATCATAAACTGAGCTATCACCGTGTGGGTGATATTTACCAAGGCAATCACCAACAATTCTTGCTGATTTTCTGTGAGGTTTATCTGGTGTTATGCTGAGTTCTAGCATTGAATAGAGTATCCTTCTTTGAACTGGCTTAAGTCCATCTTCAACACGTGGCAAAGCCCTATCCATAACAACAGTTTCTGTGTATGGAATCATTGAGTCATGCAGAACTTCGCTCATGTCTTTATAGATTATACCTGTTGTGCCGTCTGAATCTTCTGGCACAGCAACATCATCTTCTTGATTTTCATCTTGACTATCATACTGCATTTTTTCCTGTTCAAAGTTGTTATCTTGCATAATTTCTCCTAATTATCTTCGTTTTTTGCTATTTTTTATTATAAATTTAATTAAATTCTTGCTTTTTTACCTTAAATAATATTTTTACATTTTTTTATAATTTTTCATAAACTCATCTTCTCGGTCGAAGTTTGCATGCTCATTGATATACTTCTTTCTTGCCTCAATATCATCTCCCATAAGTGTTGTTACCATCTTTTCAGCCTCTGCCGCATCATCTATAGTCACTTGAACTAGGTTACGTTTTTCAGGGTCCATAGTTGTCTCCCACAACTGTTCTGGATTCATCTCTCCTAGCCCTTTGTATCTTTGTAAATCATAATTTCGCCCTGCCCGAGCAGTTGCCTGTGGAAGCTCTTTATCAGAATAAACATACTCTTCATAGCCTTTTTTTGAAACTCTATAAAGTGGTGGAAGTCCAATAAAAACATGACCATCATTGATAAGTTCTCTCATATACCTAAAAAAGAAAGTTAAAAGTATTGCTCTGATATGTGCACCATCTTGGTCGGCATCACTTAGAATTATAACTTTATTATATCTTAAACTTGATAGGTCAAAATCCTCACCAATACCTGTGTTAAGTGCTGATATAATTGTTCTTATCTCTTCATTTGCAAGCACTTGGTCTATTCTCTTTTTTTCAGCATTGAGAGGCTTGCCCCTAAGTGGAAGGATAGCTTGATAGCGTCTATCACGACCTTGTTTTGCAGAACCACCCGCAGAATCACCTTCCACAATAAATAGCTCTGACTTTTCTCTATTCTTTGATGTTGCGGCTGCAAGTTTTCCAACCAAATTAAAATTTTCAGCTGAGTTTTTTGCTCGTGTCAGCTCTTTTGCTTTTTTTGCAGCTTCTCTTACCTTTGCAGCACCTTTTGCCTTATTGACAATAACTTCTGCAGTTGTTGATAGCTTTTTGTCTTTCAATAGCTCTGAAAGTTTTTTTATTGTTAAATTTTCAACAAGAGTCTTTGCCTCTGGATTGCCTAGCTTTGTTTTTGTTTGCCCTTCAAACTGAACATTGTTCATTTTTACATTTAAAACAACTGTAAGCCCTTCTCTGAAATCTTCACCGAGCAAATTTTGTTCCTTTTCTTTTAAAAAGTTATTGCTACGTGCATATTCGTTCATCACCTTGGTGAAAGCAGAACGAAAACCAGTTTCATGTGTTCCACCTTCTATTGTTGGAATATTGTTTACATACGAGAATGAGCTTTCTGTGTAACCATCTGTATAGATAAAGGCAACTTGAAGGTCAAAATTTTTATCTTCCGCTTCAAAGTATACTGGCTTGTTAAAAAGTTTATTTTTCCCTTCAACAAGGTATAGAACAAAGTCTGCTATACCACCTTCATAGTGATATTCTTCTTCCCTGTCGCTACTTTGGTCAATAAGCTTTATCTTTAAACCTTTGTTTAAAAAGGCAAGTTCTCTTGCACGATTGCATATTGTTTCAAAATTGAATTTTATATTACCGAACATATCACTATCTGGAAGGAAAGTCACCTTTGTTCCTGTTTTCTTAGTTTTTCCAACCATTTTTAAAGGTTCTACTGGCACACCACTATGCGTTTTTCCGTTTTCGTCTGTGAATGAGTGAAAACCAATATAATATTCCTTGCCATCTTTATAAACTGTGACATTACACCACTTTGAAAGTGCATTTGTAACTGAAGCACCAACGCCATGAAGTCCACCAGAAAATTTATAGTTATCAGTGTTAAACTTTCCACCTGCATGCAAAGTTGTATAGACAACCTCAACACCTGATTTGTGAAGAGTTGGGTGTTCGTCAACTGGTATACCACGTCCATTATCTTCAACCGTGGCAGAACCATCAGTGTTGAGAGTGATTGTTATGGTATCACCATAGCCATTTGCAATTTCGTCAATAGCATTATCAACTATCTCCCATAAAAGATGGTGCATACCCTTACTGCCTGTTGTGCCTATATACATACCTGGGCGGAGTCTGACTGCTTCAAGTCCTTCAAGCACAACTATATCTTTTGCATTATATTTTTGTTCTGACATACTTTCTCCCTAATTATTATAAATCTATCTTTATTTATTATAACATAAAAAGCCTTTTTTAACAATAGTTTTTACCCCTTTTATTCAATCTTTATAACAAAAAATAGTTATGTTTTTGTAATTGAATTTAATGTATAAAAATTCATATATATGCATATTTATACATTATTTTGTATAATGATAAATGTGTCGAATTGTGGCATATTTTGTTTAAAGATGAGTAGAATACATCTAGGAGATTTTTATGAAAACTATTGTTTTAACAGGTGGTGGAACTGCTGGGCATGTCTACCCTGCTCTTGCAGTTTATGAAAGGCTTGATAAAGATTACGTTGTTCACTATATTGGTGGAAGTGGTATTGAAAAAGATATTCTTGCAAAAGAAAAAGATATTATCTATCACCAAATTGACACAGTTAAGCTTGAGCGGAGATTTACACTGAAAAACTTACTTATTCCTTTTAGACTTTTAAAAGCGGTGCGGGAAGCTAAAAAAATTTTAAAAGAGATTAAGCCTTGTTGTATATTTTCTAAAGGCGGTTTTGTTGCCGTGCCTGTGGCTATTGCTGGAAGGAGTTTAAAAATTCCAATTATTAGTCATGAATCTGACTTTAGTATGGGGCTTGCAAATAAGATTATTCTTAGGTGTTGCAACTTTATGTGCACTGCTTTTAATGATACCGCAAAGACTTCTGAAAAATGCATGTTCACTGGGCAACCTATAAGAGATGTTCTTTTTAAGGGCAATAAAAAGAAACTTGAATTTTATGAGAAATTGGATAAAACTAAGGGCAATTTACTTGTTGTGGGTGGCTCAAGTGGGGCTAAATTTATAAACGACAAGGTTATAAAAAATATTGATAGACTTACAAAAAACTTTAATGTTGTTCATATAACTGGCAAGCAAAACGTTAAAAAAATAAGCCACCCTGACTATTATCAAATTGAATATGCTGATAATATGGGTGACTATCTTGACTATGCTGATATTGTGCTTTCACGGGCTGGCTCGGGTGCAATAAATGAATTTTTAACCTTCAAAAAGCCTATGCTTTTAATTCCCCTTTCGAAAAAGTGTTCACGTGGCGACCAAATTGAAAATGCAAAATTATTTTCTTCTTTGGGTTATGCCGATATACTTCTTGAAGAAGATTATGATGATAGTCTATTTTTAATAAAACTTAATAATTTATATAAAAATAGAGAAAAATACATTAAAAACACGGAAAAAATGGCTAAAAACGATGCTTGTGACAAAATTATTGCATTAATTAAGCAAGTTGAATTAAAAAATAATTAAAGTAAAACCTTTTTATTTCTATAACCTTGAAATAAATCTTATTTAATAAAATTAGAATATATTATATTTACATTTCTACAAATTTTGTTTTAAGGTAGACAAGAAAATCATCTAAAGTTTCAAAAGAAAGATTTTCATATTCTTTATATTCACATAACTCTTTCTTTGTTATGGCTTCTAAGAAATCCTTTATAGTTGCCTTGATATAATAACCGCCACCTTTTGATGGACTTGAAAAACTTAAGAGAGATTTTTCTCCGTTTCCATCTACATCAACTTCAACACTTAAATCAAAATGAGAAATGGCATTTCTGATTGCTTTTACAATAAGCATTTTGTCCTCTAAACTTTCACCTTTTCTATACCTTCCATTTTTATTTTTAAATTTTGGAATAAATGTGAATTTTGAAAAATCTAAAGCCTTTAAAACTTCTTGCGCAAGATTATCTTCAATATCTTCTGCAAACCTATTTTGTATTAAATTAAGATAGGCAATAAAATAACAAATAAAAAGTTGCGCTTCACGTTCTTGCAAAAGTAGTAGGTTTGTTTTTAAATTTTTATTTTTACTTACTGGAGGTGTATCATCTGTTATAATACCTATTGCTTCACTTATTAGATTTTGCATACCACTCTTCTGAATTGCTATACCCTTTGTGTCACCATTAATTTTAAATATATCTTCATTTATGTATATATTTTTATCATAAAAGTTAAATAAAAAATTTAAAGATTTTTTAATTAATCTACAACTTTCATCATTAGTTGCCCCCAAACCTTGCGGAAGCAATTTTTTTATTAATTCTGTATTACAAATTTTATGGCTTTCAATCGTTGCCTTAGGAAATCCCTCTTTTAAAAGCTCCATCACCTCTTCATTGTCTATATAGTCGTAAGCTTTATAACCATTAACAACACGATATATAACTGCAATATAGAAAGATTTATCTTCGTCTTTATTTGGTATAACGGTATAGTGATAAAGATTGCTAAGATATTCAGAAATTGATTGATTTGCATGAATTTTTGGTGTCAATACAAAATCCCAATCTGACGCTTGTTCATCATCATAATCTACCATCTGATGCATAACATTTAAAAATAAATCATCAACCACTATTGCTCTTGGTTCGCTTTCGTTTGTTATAAAAACTAAATTTCTGCAAATAAAATTACTTTGAACTATATTGCATGCAGAAAACTCTTCATGTCCTGCGATACAATCTCTTAATTTTTTCATTATAATTCCAGCATCATAGTTTTCATCTATTGAGCCATCTTTTTTTACCACCATAAAGCCAGGTTGTTTTTCTTGCAAGTTTTTATATTCTTCATAGGTGCCATTATCAAAAAATTCTTTAGCAACAAGTTGTCCATCAATTAATAGATAGTCTATAATATATCTTGAAAGCTCCCTTTTATAAATTAAATTTGATGTGAAAACACTTAAATGAACTTTATATAAATTTTCTTTTATCTTTACAACCCCTAGACTTTTCAATAGTGCTTCTGTTTTTTCTTTACTACAAATAGTAGGAAATCTAAAATTAGCAAGAATTTTACTTGACGTTCTTATATTACCATTATAAAGTTCATTTGCCGGTTCAATTTTTAAAAAACAATCTATAACTTTATCTCTTTTCTCATATACGTTAAACATATCATAAAAATTGCCAATATTTTTTTTGAACAACTTTAATGATTTGATTGAAGGAGATTTTATAAAATCCTTAAACAAAGGATTGTCGTAATCTTCAGCATCTGCCCCATCTTTCATCATACTCCCAAGAAAAAAACTTTTTTCTTTGCAAGCTATAGCAAGCTTATTAAGAGAACTTTCATCTTCTTCAACAGAATATGTTATTAAAAAGCGGAAAATTCTTAGAGCATCACACAAAAAATCTTGCTCCGCTTGTGTGAACCTGTTTTGTTTGGTATTATTATTGTTAATTTTTTCAATCAATTTATAAATGGCTTCACTTCTCATATAAACTCCTTTAATTTCTATTGCAGAATTTTGTATAGGTTCAGTATAACTTTTTTCTTGTCTAAACATCAAACTTTTTATGCATTTTTTTAAACTATTACTTATTTAATTAGAGCCTGATAAATAAAAAATTCAGCAAATTTTGCCGAATTTATATAATATTTTCTAGTAACCTTTTAAATTCTGGATAACCAAAGCCTTCTAAATTTTTATTGTAGGTTATTTGTTTACAACTTCGCAATAATAGCCTTTTCACTTCTATTGGCTTTAGTTTTTCATTCTGCTCAAGCAAAAGTGCACAGAGCCCTGCTATCATTGGTGTTGCAACCGATGTTCCGCTTAAAACCGTGTATGGCTTTTCTATCCCACAAGAGATTATGTCTACAGATGGAGCAATAAGGTCTGGTTTGAAACGTGAAAAAGCCGGACCACGCGATGAAAACTCAGCCACTTCAAAAAAATTTTCATTATAAGAATCTAAATCTATGCGATTGTCATCAAAACCGCCAACAGTGATAATTTGGCTTGAAACACCAGGGCTTTTTATTGTTTGAAATTCAGGCCCACTATTACCTGCTGCTGCCACAACAACAATTCCCTCTCTCCATAATTCTTCTGCACCTGACATGATAGGGTCATTATGCCCTAATGGCTCACTACCAAAACTCATACACACAACCTTGATATTATATTGCTTATGATTAAGATACACCCATTCCATTGCATTCAAAATCTTGTCAGCTGATGCCTCCCCAAGCCTGTTAAGTGCCTTTAATGAAATTATGTTAGATTGCGGAGCTATACCACTAAACCTGCCACCAGAAAGTGCACCATTTCCACTGCACACCCCTGCAACAAACGTGCCATGCCCATTATCATCATAAATTTGCTCTTTTTCGTTAACAAAATCCTTGAAATATTTTATCCGCTTCTGCCCAATACAAAAATCGCCATGTTCTATTATCCCTGTATCAATAAAAGCAACTGTTATATCTTTACCTGTTAAAGGAACATCATCGCTTTTCAAAATCTTTTTTGCTATATTCATAAGAACTGATGCCGTGCTGACTGAAGAGATAAACTTAACTTGGCTTAATTTTGAAAGTTCTGCTATTTGTTTTCTGTTTGCAAGTATTCTGAATGATTTTATGAATAAATACTCATTTAAAATTTCTATTTTTCTATGTATTAAAATTGCTTTTAATCTTTTGTAATCATAAGCACGAACTATGCACTGCGATTTTTTATCGTCTTGTAGAAATTCAACTATATTTAATAATGTTTTATCTATTTTGTAGTTTATCATTTTAAGCTTTCAAGTATCCTTTTCATGTTTTGATAATTTTCTTCTGATAATGAACCGCGTAGGCTCTCAATCATACTTTCAAGCCTTGTGTAATCAAAAGTGCCTGCCTGCTTTTGCTTAGTTACTTCTTTCAATAATTCTCCATTAAGTTCTGCTGATGACATATCTTTATAAAAATTGTATTTTTCTATAACATCTTTTTCTGTTATATTGTCTTTTTCCCCTCTATTTTGTTCGTTCTCTGTTTGACTATGTTCGTGTGTTTTAAAATCTGATAATCTCCCCATAACTTACTCCTAATTCAATATATGCACACTGAGACTTACAATTTCATACAAAAATAAATTAAGTTATCTATCTTAGCAACTTTTTCATTTTTTTTGAATATAACTTAATATGGATAATTCTGTTTTTGAAATACTTTCAAAAATGCTTGTGGGTAATTTTAATTCTGGTGCTCAGAATTTTTCACAGCAAAATAGTCAAGTTGCTCAAAATATGCAAAACTCACAAAAAAATCATGCTTCTTCCTATTATCCTGATGAAATTTTTTCAAATATAAAAAATCAAAACAATACAGATGACCAAAATAACACACAAAATGGTGTTAATACTCAAGGATTTATACCTAACTCTGATAAGGCGTTTGTAGGTCAAGCTAGTGGAGAGCCATTTAATCAAAACAACCTTATGTCTATTCTTTTATCTATGCTAAGTGGAAACAAAAATTTACCTTTTGCAGATGCAATTTCAACTTTAACAAGACAAAATAAAAGTGATAGCAAAAGCAAAGATAATGATTTACAAGAAAAAAGCCCACCAAGTGATGAAATTATTTTATAACTTTTACTTTTAATCTATTGTGGAGCTTTTATATTAAAAAAGTATGTTTAAAAGAATATAAACATACTTTTTTATTTAATTTTCTTTATCATGATAATACTCAAAAGCTTGGAGGGAATTTATAGCCACCCTGATATTGGGCGGACAAGCTGATAAAATCAAATCATACTTGTGTTTTGTTGGCACTTCAATATTCATTTCATTTTCGCCAGCAACAAATGTTAAATAATAGCCACCACGACCTTGATATGTTTGCTTGACTTCAGTTATATCAGTCCATTTCATAAATAAAATTTCTTTCTTGAAGCGAGTAAAGCTTATTCCTTCTTCACTGAAAGTGACTTTAATAGATAATGATACCATAGTATAAATGAAGGTAAACACAAAAAGAACTGCAAAAGTCAATAACACAGACCAATATCCACTATCTAAGATAGTGGCAACAAGAAAGCCAATAGTTCCTGCTAAGAAAAATAGAACAAAGACAATAAGTGTAATAAGGGCGGCAAAATTTTTATAAAATGTTGTCTTCAAAGTATTCCCTTTTAATTTTTATCTTCGGCTTTACTTTTTTCATCTAGACTATCTACAATTGAGCCATCTTTAAAATATATCTTTCTTTTGCAAAGTTCACTGACAATATCTTCTTTTGTTGTTGCAACTATTAATGTTGTTTTTTTAGTTTTAAGCTGTTTTATTAAATCAAAAACGACCTCTTTAACCGGTTCTGAAATCTTATCAAATATATTATCTATCATAAGAAGCTCAAGGCTTGGTCTTAATGTAAGTCTAACCAAAGATAAAACATACTTTTCTTCTAGAGTAAGTTCTTTTATTTTTGTATCTTTTATTTTCTCAAGAGAAAATTCAATTATAGTGCTATTTATTTTATTCTCAATTTCTTTGTCTGTGTATTCCCAGCCCTTTAAAATATACTTAAAGTTTTCGTAAACTGATTTTTTTTCTAAAAATACAGGTGTTGCTGGAACGTAGCCAGCATTTATATCAGTTTTAAAATTAACTTTATCAAGTGGAATATCTTTTATATACACTTCACCCTTTGTGAGTTTTTCAAGTTTTGCAAGAATCCTTAAAAGACTGGTCTTACCGCTTTCATCTTCACCAATAAAAGCCACACTTTCACCAGAATTAATATCTATGTTCACATCATAAAGTGCATAAAATTCTCGAGTATATCGAAGAAATAAATTTTTTATTTTTATCATCAAAAAGCTCCTTAAAATAAAAACATTTTATAATATTAATATACTATAAAATAAAAAAAAATAAAAGCAATTTTTTGCCTTTATTTGATTTTTAATGTTTTTTGACTGGATATTGGTTCACTTCCAACTAAAATTTGACCTGTGCCTTGACTGTTTTCTTCGATGTCGCCAACAACAACTCGCAGGGTTATTTCTAAAGTTGAGTCATAATTAAATAAATAGGTTTTCCCTGTTATATCTTTGAACTTTTCAAAACTTTCTTCCCCCGCTTTGTCGTTTGCCCTGCAAATAAGAGCCGTCAAAGAAAACCATTCATCATAATCGTCAATATCTAATGTTATTTTATCTTGATTTTCTTCCCAAAAGATTAAACTGCAAATTTTATCACACTTTATTTGCACATCTACATATTTTTCTTCCACTCTACTATCACTTAAAAAATTTATTCGCACAGCATAATTTTCACTTCCAGCTGACGTTATTTCTGAAATTGTTGCACAATTAAGTTGTGTGGAATTTTCACAAGAAGGCAAAAAAATTGTAGTTAAAAGCAAAAAAGTTGCAACAAGTAATATAAAAAGTTTGTTTTTATGTTTATATAAAATATTTATCATAAACCACCCTTTATATTATTATTGACATGATTTTTATTTTTAAAACAAAAAAGTTATTGTATTTTAAAATGCATTTTCTATATGATTAAGTTCCTGCCCAACTATTTCTATAACGTCAAATCTGCAAGGACAAGCTGTAAGTTTATTTTCTATCAAGAATCTCTCTGCAACTTTCCGAATTTTATTTTGTTTAAAAAAATTTACTGCTTCGCTTGGTCTGCCATAAGCTATTGTATCTCTTGCTTTTACTTCTATAAAGATTATTGTTTTATCTTTGCTTGCAATAATATCAATTTCACCTAGCTTATTTTTATAGTTTTGCTCTATAATTTTATAACCTTTTTTCTTTAAATAATTTTTTGCGAAAGTTTCTCCACTGACACCTAAAACCTTGTTTAATTCTTTCATTTCAAAGTCCACTCTTTATAAAATTAATTATTTGAAACATTTTTATGATAATTCTGATATTTTTTATTTTAATTTAAAAAATTGCTTTAATCTAAAGTAATTTTTCCAATACGACCTTTTCTAAAATCATCTAAGATTGCTTGTGCTGTTCGTTCTAAATCATATTCATCTTTCGACAATCTATACCCTCGTTTCTTTGCTATTGCCTCTAGAGTTAACTCCTGCCCATAACGCCTGACTAAAAGTTCTATATAATGCTCTGAAACTAGTTTTAAAAATTCTTCTGCAAGCTCACAAATATCAACTATTATTTCATCTTTTATACTGCCAATAAAGAGAAGTTTTTTTGCAACTTCTTGGTCAGCAAGATTTGGATAAAGTGTGCCTGGAGTGTCACAAAGTTCTATATTATCGCCAATTGAAACCCATTGAGATGACTTGGTTACCCCTGGACGGTTGCCTGTTATAGTCTTTGCCTTGCCACAAAGGTTATTTACAAGAGTGCTTTTTCCTGAGTTAGGCACGCCTATAACTATTGCTCTTACAACCGCCTTTATCCCTTTATTTTTCATCTTTTCAATTTTTTCATGAGCAAGATTTAATATTTTTTGTTTTATAAGTTTGCCTGCCCCTGACATCGTGCTGTTTTGAAGCACAAAATCGCTATTGCTAGTTTTATATGATTTTGCAAGTGTTTTAACACGCTCTTGGTCTGCAATATCTGTTTTATTAAAAACATAAAGCACTGGTTTGTTTTGTGAGAGTTTATTTAAACTTGGATTGATAGAAGATATAGGTGCACGTGCATCTAAAACATAAAGCACAACATCTACATTTGCAAGCTGTTTTTGAATGTCTTTTAATGCTTTTGTCATGTGCCCTGGAAACCAATTTATTTTCATCTTTATCTCTCCTTTTCTAAAAAAATAAACTTTATTTTTAATTTTTTTGTCTTTTTGAGGCGATTTTCATAAATTTTTACTTAATTCTAGGTTGTTACTATTTTACACAATTATTTATGCCGAGAAGTTATTTGCCTTGCTTTAGGCAAGGTAAATAAAATTTTTTTCAAAAAATTTATAAAAATTTTGCTGAGCAAAATTTTTAACTTCTCGGCATAAGGAAAACTAAAAAATATAGATAAAAAGTAAAATAATCAAGCATGATTATAACTTTTTCTGCATTCTTGTCTGCAAAAGTTTATACTTAATTTAAAATTGCCTTTAAAAACTATTTTAATAGGTCAGGACGAACAGCCTTGGTTTTTTCAATAGCCTGCTTTTTTCTCCACTTTTCAATCTCTGCATGATTGCCAGAAAGTAGCACATCAGGAACTTTATATCCCATAAAATCAGCCGGTCTGGTATATTGCGGATATTCAAGTTTTCCACTTGAGAAGCTTTCTTCTTTTAAACTCTCTTCACTGATAACACCGCTAACAAAACGTGATAATGCGTCCACAATAACCATAGTTGGAAGTTCGCCCCCTGTTAGCACATAATCTCCTATTGAGATTTCCATCGGGTGAAAAATATCTATAATACGTTGGTCAAGCCCTTCATAATGCCCACAAATAAAGATGATATGCTCTTGTTTTGATAACTGCTTAACACTTTCAACATTGAGTGTTTTCCCACTTGGAGATGGCATAACTATGGTTGCATTCTCATCAAGCACACTTTTAACGGCATCATACACGGGTTGAACCATCATAAGCATACCAGCACCACCACCAAAAGGATAATCATCACACTTTTTATGTTTGTCTAAAGAAAATGCTCGTATATCTATGATATTTATTTCAATTTTTCCGCTCTCTTGTGCCCTTTTTAAGATGCTTGAGTTTAGATAAGAAAAACTTTCTGGAAAGAGTGTTAGGATATCTATTTTCATATCATAATCTCCTTAAGTTTTTCACCATCTACAACGAGTTTATCCCCATCTTTGATAAAAACATCATCAACATAAGGTGCTTGATACCTTCGCCCCTCTTTTTCAATAATAAAAATATCACAAAAGCCATAATTTTCAGTATCAATTATTTGCCCAACAAGATTGCCCTGTTGGTCGTATAGCACCATACCAATTAAGTCATCAATCAGAAATTCATCTTCACCCTTACTTTCTTCAAGCAGGTTTTTATCAATTTTTATCATAGAATTTCTTAGCAATTCTGCATCATTTCTTGTGTTGATATTTTTAAACTTTATATATAAAAAACCTTGTCTTAAGGAAATTTTTTCAATTTCCATTTCTTTTTCGCCAATAAAGGCATTTTTTAATGATTTAAAAACAGCAAGGACATTAGTTAAAGGTAAAGCTTTTACTTCACCTTTTATTCCTTGCGGTTTTACTATTCTTGCTATCTCAATCACCTTATTCTCCAAACTTAACAACAACTTTTTTGTGTTGTCTTGAAGAAATAGAATTAACAATTGTTCTTATGCTAGATGCAATCTTTCCAGCTTTACCTATCACTCTGCCCATATCGTCTGGTGCAACAAAGACATGAACAATAACTGTTCCTTCGTCTTCTGTTTCAGTGACACTTACACTGTTTTCATCTATAACAAGGCTTTTTACAATATATTCTACAAGTTCTTTCATTTTAACTCCTATTTTTTATAAGCATAATTTTACTTATAAATCTGTTATTTTTTCTCAATTACGCCACTCTTTACAAGAATTTGTTTAGCTGTGTCGGTTGGAGTTGCGCCATTTTTGAGCCACTTGCTTGCTTTTTCAGTGTCAATATTGATTGTAGCTGGGTCTGTAAGTGGATTGTATGTTCCAAGAATATCAATAAATTTTCCATCTCTTGGAGCTCTTGAATCAGCAACAATTACTCTGTAAAATGGTGATTTTTTGTCACCCATTCTTGTAAGTCTAATTTTAACTGCCATGTTTTCCTCCTTTAAAAATTTATATCTTAACGTTTAAGTTTTCTTAAACGGGATATACAATAAAATTGTTTTGAAAAATTAGTTAATTAGTCTAGATTTTTAGAACATCTTTTTTAATTTCCCATTTTTCATCTGTTTCATCAGCTCTTTTGATTGTTCAAATTGTTTTAAAAGCTGATTAACTTGTTGAATTGACGTTCCGCTACCCTTTGCGATACGCTGACGTCTGCTTGCCTTGATTATATCAGGGTTACGTCTTTCCTGCGGTGTCATAGACTGAATAATCGCTTTATTAACTTGAAGTTGAGTTTCGTCTATATCTAAGTTCTTAACTTTTCCGCCAAGTCCTGGTATCATTGCAAGCAGGTCTTTTATGTTCCCCATTTTTTTGATACTTTCAATCTGAGCAAGGTAATCATCAAAGGTAAAGGAATTTTGCCTAAACTTTTTCTCTAGTTCCTTTGCCTGTTCTTCACTGACCGCTTCTTGCGCCTTTTCAATAAGTGAAAGCACATCTCCCATGCCAAGTATTCGGCTGGCTATTCGGTCTGGATAAAATGGTTCTATATCTCCAATTTTCTCACCCACACCTGTGAATTTGATAGGTTTGCCTGTGATTGCCTTTATTGAAAGTGCTGCTCCACCACGAGTGTCGCCATCAAGTTTCGTTAAAACAATACCTGTGATGTCAAGGTCATTATTAAATGCCTGAGCAACAGTTACCGCATCTTGCCCTGTCATTGCATCAACAACAAGCAATATTTCAGTTGGAGAAACTTCTTTTTTGATGTTTTTAAGCTCGTCCATCAGTTCTTGATTTATATGAAGTCTGCCTGCAGTATCAATAATAACCGTGTCTAGCCCCTGTTTTTTTGCATGCTCAACTGCTTGCTTTGCTGTTTTTACTGGGTTTTGTGTGCCATGTTCAAACACTTCAACATTTGCTTGTTTTCCAACAACTTGAAGTTGTGTTATAGCTGCAGGACGATATATGTCGCAGGCTACAAGCAGTGGTTTCTTCCCTGATTTTTTTAAATATGCACCTAATTTTGCACACATTGTGGTTTTACCAGCACCCTGAAGTCCACACATCATAATGATTGTTGGTGGGTTCGGTGACACTGCAAGTTTTTGGTTGTTTGATGACATGAGAGTTGTAAGTTCGTCTTTAACAATTTTTATAACCTGTTGTGCTGGAGTTAAACTTTTTAAAACTTCATCGCCAACCGCTTTTTCTGAAACGTTTTTAACAAAGTCTTTTGCAACCATATAATTGACATCGGCTTCAAGCAAAGCTATACGGACTTCTCTCATTGCTTCTTTTATTTCAAGTTCTGTAAGCCTTCCTCGTTTAGTTAACTTTGAAAATATATGATTAAATTTCTCTGATAAAGATGAAAATAATGCCATTACTTCTCCTTTTTATCTGCATTTTCTAAACTTTCAAGTTTCTTTTCTAAATAGTCAATTCTTTCACAAAGTCTAAGCTTTTTCTCTAGGCTATCTAGTTTCTTTTCGCCTTTTGTTACACTATCATTCACAGCTTGACGTGAAACATTTAAGTTTACAGCTATTTCGCTTATGGTGAAATCATTATTTAAGTAGCACGACATTATCTCCTGCTGTCCTTTGCTTAATAAATTTCCATACAAGTCAAAAAGTTTAAGTAATCTCACCTTATCTTCAACTTTCATAGCTTCTCCTGTAAAGTAAATTTGCTTTACTTTGAAAGTATATCACAAGCACGTAAATAAATCAAGTGATTTTTATAAATTTATAAATTTAGGTTATGTTTTAACATTTTATTATAACAAAACTGCAGAAAAATTTACAATTTTATATAGTTTTAATAAAACATTTTAACTCATTTGCACAGGTCATTGAATTGTCTTCTTCAAAACCCTTTTTTATATAAAAGTCATAAACTTTTTCTTCGGCTGTTAAAATAATTGTTTTAATATTGTTTTGTTTCAGATAGTTTTCAAATTGTTCTATAAGTTTTGTTGCAATATGCTTGTTTCTTTCACTTTCAAGCACGTAAAGCTCTTCAATATAGCCAAAATTATATTTAAAAAATTTTTTCTCATCGCGCATTTTGACAATTCTAAATAGAATAAAGCCAACAAGTTTATCTTTAATTTTGCACACAACACACTTAGTGCCAGCTTTCTTGCTTGAATTTTCTATTTCGTCAAAAACTTTTGTATCCTTGTTTAAAGTGATACCTTCACCAAGATAGTATTCTGTAAAAATTTTCTTAAATTCTTCTGATTTAAAATCATTATAATATTCAAAACTTTCCATCGACTTTATTTTACTTTTTAATTAATAAAAAGTCAATATTTTTAAATATTATTAATTAGGTTAAAAAAATAATATAAAATTTCCATTTTTAACTTGATTGCATAAGGTAGAAAAAATAAAAAAATAATAGCAAAATAAGATTACTATCATTTTTTATATCAAGTTCTATAATTTATTCTCCAGCTAAAAGTGGACAATTTTCAAAGGCGGTGCTTGAAGTTGTGACGTTTGCTGGAAGATTTATTCTTTCAAGGCTTGTGCAGTTTGCAAAAGCATATTCATCAATAAAACTTAAATTACTACCATCACCAAAACTTACAATACTTAGCTCAGTGCAATTATAAAAGGCATAAGCTTCTATTCTATAAAGATTATTTGTAATATTTACCCTTGTAAGACCAGTTCCAGAGAAAGCATTTTGTTCAATTTTGTATACCTTAAAGTTTGTTCCTTCATAATTTACAACATCTGGCAAAGTTATTTCTCTTAAGTTTGCATCACTAACCCCAGTTACTACTGCATACTCTGCTTCGACATAAAGAGTATACTCAATATTTCTATAACTATGAGTTTTAGTTGAAATATTAAAAATTGCATAATATGAATCACTTTCGTTATATTCAACTGTTATAACAGCCTCTTCTGAAACTATATCTCCACTTTCGCTATCTTGCGCCCAACCTATAAAAATGCTTTGTCCATTAGGCGACGCAGTTAAAGTTAACTCTTCCCCGTTCTCAGAAAGTTGCCCACTTGCAGAACCTAAAGAAATATCATTGCTGTATATATTATAATCATTAGTTTGACCGTCTTCTTCATCTTTAAAAACAAAAAAATACACACATAATGCTAGTGCAACTCCAACAGCAAGCATAATAAATATTACAAAAAATACTTTAAAAGGGTTTTTCTTTTGTGTTTTTTGATTAGCATTTTCTTGTGAAATTTGAGAAGTCTTTTCTTCTTTTTTATATTTCCCCTTTTTATTATTTTTAAAATTATTTATAACCATATCAAGTGCTTCGTTATAAGATAGGTTTGCATAAGGGTCCTTTGACGTTTGCCCTTCAGGTTGAACTTTTTGTTGGGTTTGGTTATTTGAATAATCATCATTAAGATTAATTTCATTGAAAGAATTGTTGTTCTGTGTTTGGTTATAATCATTTCTATCTTCCATAAACTATCTCCATAAAAACATTTTAATAAATTAATTACACTTTGTCAATCATAAGTTTATGCCATTAGTTTTACAATCACATAGTTGTTTACTTCATAATAGTTTGGCTCTAAGAAAAACTTGTTTCCCATCTTAAAAATAATATTTTTTTTAAGCAAATACTTGAAGTTTTCATTATTTTCTATATCTTTCCCAAGTTTTTCTAAATATTTTATATCCACACCGCAGGCACACCTTAAGCCTAGCATAAGATGTTCTTCAATAAGTTCCTCCTTTGAAAGTATTTCTTTTAAAGCAAGTTTTCGATTGTAGTAATCTTCAAAATTACTTGCATTTGCATATCTTATTCCATCTATATAAGAATGTGCGCCCAAACCAAAGCCTATATAGTTTTCTCCTGTCCAATATTTAAAATTATGTCTGCTTTCATAGCCTATTTTTGCAAAGTTTGACACTTCATATCGTTTAAACCCATTATTTTCTAGAAAACTGGCATTTTCTTTATAAATCAATACATTTTCATCTTCGCTTGGTAAATAATCAGCATTATGAGAAACAAATTTTGCAAGTGGTGTGCCATCTTCAATTTGAAGCATATATGTTGAAATATGTTTTATATCTTTTTTTATCAAAGTTTCAAGTTGTTGTTTAAATTTTTCCGGTGTTTGATTTTGAAGCCCAATTATTAAATCACAACTTATATTTTTTATACCTGTTTCTTTTACAATATCTATTGCTTCAAGCGCCTGGGAAGAATTATGCAATCTGCCAATAAATTTTAATTCTTCATCATCTAAACTTTGTATGCCAAGAGATACCCTATTAATTCCTAAGCTTTTATAGCCAAGTGCTTTTTCAAGTGTTAAAGAATTTGGATTACATTCTATTGTTATTTCACTATTTTGTATAACGTTGAATTTTTCTTTTATTTTATTTAAAATTTTCGCAAGAATATCTAAATTAAGCAAACTCGGAGTTCCGCCACCTATATAAATGGTATCTACGTCATAAGTTTGGGTTTTTGTTTTTCCTAGCTTTGCAAGTTCATTATTAAATTCATAATTATCAAAAGTAAAATCTTCAATTTCTTGCAATAATGAAGAAATATATCTATCCTGCTCCTTTTCAATATTAACAAAAGAAGAAAATGCACAATAGTTACATTTTCTTTCACAAAATGGGATATGAATATAAATTCCTAACATAAAAACCACCTTATTTTTAAAACTTGAAAACAAAATACACTCTTACTTTGCCATTGCAACTGGAATTTTAAATAATGCTGGCGGAAGAGCTTGAACAAAATTTGTTCAAGCAGAAAAAAGCCTATAAAAACAAATCTATAATAAAGACCATCTCTGTGGCTTTTTCTAAAAATTTTTAAGCTTAAAAATTTTACTTCCGCCAGCGGAATAAGTTAAATAATACCATATACTTTATTTTTAAAATTAATGCAGAAAATTTATTTATACTGCTTTTACTTATTTATCTTCATCATCAAGCTTAAGTATCGACATAAATGCTTCGGAAGGTATCTCAACAGAGCCAATCTTTCTCATTCGTTTTTTACCTTCTTTTTGCTTTTCAAGAAGTTTACGTTTTCTTGTTATATCGCCACCATAGCATTTAGCAAGCACATCTTTTCTCATTGCAGACACAGTTTCACGTGCAATCACTTTTGAGCCTATGGCAGCTTGAATTGGCACTTCAAATAGTTGACGTGGAATAATTTTTTTAAGCTTTTCTGTAAGTGCCCTTCCACGTGAGTAAGCTTTATCTTTATGAACAATTATAGAAAGAGCATCGCATTTTTCACCATTAAGCAAAATATCAACACGCACAAGTTCGCTACGTTCATATCCTGCCATCTCATAATCAAGGCTTGCATATCCCTTTGTGCGAGATTTAAGACTGTCAAAAAAATCAAATATAATCTCCCCAAGCGGAAGAATATAACTTACACGCACTCTATTTGTGTCAAGATATGTTAAATCCTTATATACACCACGTTTATCTTGACAAAGCTCCATAATAGCACCAACATATTCTGGAGGAGTATATATACTTGCCTTAACAACAGGCTCTTCTATATAATTAATTTCGGTTGGCGGTGGAAGAGAAGATGGATTTGATAGTTCTTCCACTTTGCCATCTGTTTTATGCACACGATAATAAACACTTGGTGCAGTTGTGATTATATCAAGATTAAATTCCCTCTCTATTCTCTCGGTTATAATTTCAAGATGTAGAAGTCCTAAAAATCCACAACGGAAACCATAGCCCAGTGCCTGAGAAACTTCTGGTTGAAATTCAAGCGAAGCATCATTAAGTTTAAGTTTTTCAAGAGCATCTTTAAGTTCATTATACTTTGCTCCATCAACAGGAAAAACCCCACAAAATACCACAGGCTGAACTTTTTTGTAGCCAGGAAGCGGAGTATCAATTGGATTTATTGCGCTTGTTATAGTGTCGCCTACTTCAACGTCGCTTAGGTTTTTTATAGAGCCAGCAAGATAGCCAACATCGCCTGCCTTTAAACTTTCAATCGGCTTTACAAATGGAACAAAAATTCCAACTTCTGTAACATCGAATACCTTGCCTGTTTGCATCATTTTTATTTTGTCGCCAACTTTGACACTTCCATCAAATACTCTTATAAGGCAAATTGCGCCTTTAAAATTATCATAATAACTATCAAATATCAGGCACTTTAATTTTCCATTTTCATCACCTTTTGGCGAAGGAAATTCTTTTACTATCATTTCAAGAACTTGGTCTATGTTTGTTCCATCTTTAGCTGAAATACAAGGTGCATGCATTGCTGGAATACCAACAACATCTTCAATCTCTTTCTTTACTTCTTCTGGACGTGCACTAGGAAGGTCTATTTTATTTATCACCGGTAAAATATCAAGATTATTATCTATTGCAAGATAGGCATTTGCAAGTGTTTGCGCCTCTACCCCTTGCGAAGCATCAACTATTAGTATAGCCCCCTCGCAGGCAGCTAGCGAACGTGATACCTCATACGTGAAGTCAACATGGCCTGGTGTGTCTATTAAATTTAGCTCGTAATCTTCACCTTGATAGTGGTATGTCATACGTGTTGGAGTTAATTTTATTGTTATTCCCTTTTCTCTCTCTATATCCATACTATCAAGCAATTGGTCTTGCATATCTCGTTTTGCAAGTGTTCCTGTTCTTTCTATAAGCCTATCAGCAAGTGTTGACTTGCCATGGTCTATATGTGCAACAATACAAAAATTTCTTATTTTATCTATTCTATCCATGCTTAAAATTATACATATTTTAAACAAATAAATCAATTATTTTAAATAATCATTTATCTATTGTTAATTTTAACTATTAAGTGCAATTTTTTTATATTGACATTTTGTTAATTTGGTATATAATTATTTATAAGAAATTTATAGGAGATTTTTATGGCAGATATAAATTTTATTATGAATAGATTTACAAAACTTTTAGGAAGTAAAACCCTTAATGAAAGAATTTCATTTTTAAAAAGTTATTTTTCACTTAATGACGAAGGTGTTCTAAAAATGATTTCAAGTTCACCTTCCAATTTAATGCTTAGCCCAAAAACTCTTGATGAAAAAGTGCAATTTTTGGCTAGCAACCTTAATATTTCACAAGATGAAATAAAGACAATTATAATTAAAGAACCTAAAGTTTTAACAAGAAGAGTGGAAGCTATCTTGAAAAAAGTAAGTTATCTCAAACTTTCTTTTGCCTTAAATAGCAAACAATTCTATCAAGTTTTAAAGTCTAATCCTGCTATACTAGGTTTAAAACATGATTCTATTAAAGAAAAAGTTGATTTTTATATGCAAAAACTCAATTTTTCAAGAGAAACCATGTCTAAAACATTTAGAAGGTTTCCATCTATTTTTAATTATCCTATTTCTTATGTTGAAAAAAAGATTGATTTTCTTATAAATGAATTTGACTCAAATCTTGAAAAAGTTACTAAAAATATACTTATTTCACCTTCAATAATTGGTTATAGCAATCAAAGTCTTTTAAATAAACGTCAGTTCTATATAGATAATTTTAATTTATCAAAGGGACAATTCAATAAAATTTATTCTTTTATACCTACAATATTTAATTTAAGCGAAGAACTTATATTGGAAAAAGCTGATTTCTATCAAAAACAATTTGGAATGAGCAGAAATGAATTTATTCGTTGTTTTGTGGCTTTTCCATCTATTCTTGAATATAATACCGATTCTGTGCTTCAAAAATCCGATTTTTATATGAAAAAACTGGGATTAAACAAGAGTGAATTTAAGAGCTTTTTGTTTAAATGCCCTTCAATACTCGGGTTTAATCTTGAAATGGTAGGAAATAAAATTGACCATATAGAAACACTTGGTTTTACTATTGAAGATATAATCTCTTATCCTAAAATTTTATCTGTGCCTAATAGCAAACTTCTTATAAGGTATGCAATTTGTATGAATGAAGGTATGCCAAAGCAAAAATTCTTTAGCAGGGGCGCTTATATTTTAAATGAAAAAAAGATATATGCTAGATATAAATTTTTAAATGAAAATAAACTTATACCAAACGGTGTGATTGAAAGCGAAGATGTTTTCAGCAGACGTTATGGGGCAAATACTAGTGATTTAATCAAAATTTATCCACTTACTTCTAAAAAAGAAACAGAAATAATTGAAACTTATTTTAAAAATAACAATATTGTTGGAGATTATGAAGCAGAAAGCAAGGAATTAGAGTAATTCTTATTGTTAAATATTTTGTTTTTTTGCTTTATTATGTTATAATTGTATTATAATTAGTATAATTTTATTTTATTTTCTATTTTTTTGCATAAAATATCATTAAAAGGTGGTAAAAATGGATTTATTTAATTCGTGGCTTGTGGAAACTCCTATAGCACATCGTGGGCTTCATGATAAAGAACACCCTGAAAATTCTATCTCTGCTTTTAGGCATGCTATTGAAGAAGGCTATCCTATTGAACTTGATGTGCAACTTATTGCTGATGGAACAGTTGTGGTTTTTCATGATGAAAGCCTTTCAAGAGTGACAAACAACGATGGGTATATTAAGTTTTTAAATAAATCTGACCTTGATATGCTAACTTTTAAAGACAGCAAAGAAAAAATACCAACCTTTGAAGAAGTGCTAAATTTTGTTGACGGAAAAGTTCCTCTTCTTATTGAAATAAAAAATCAAAGTAAAGTTGGTGAGCTTGAAAAGAAAGTTATTGATATGCTGAAAGATTATAAAGGTCAATATGCTGTGCAGTCTTTTAATCCTTATGTGCTTGAATATTTCTATAAACATGCACCAAATATTTTGCGTGGACAACTAGCCGGTTTCTTTAAGGGAGAAAAATTATCTTTTATTAAAAAATTTGCACTTAAAAGAATGCTTCTTAATAAAAAAATTTCAAAACCTGACTTTATTAGCTATGAAGCTAAACGTGTGCCAAATAGGTTTGTTAGAAAATATAAAAAAATTCCACTTCTTGTGTGGACAATCACAAGTCAAAGCGAATATTTAAAAGTTGTAAAATATTGTGATAATGTTATATTTGAAGGGTTTGAACCAAAAATATAGTTGGTGAGGCAACAAAACATTTTAAAAAAAATTGCAAGGTTTATGCTTGCAATTTTTTTTAACTCCTTACGGAGAACACGG
This sequence comes from uncultured Clostridia bacterium, assembly GCA_944351415.1. Taxonomy (GTDB): domain Bacteria; phylum Bacillota; class Clostridia; order Christensenellales; family UBA1242; genus Caccovivens. The sequence goes on from CALVPQ010000001.1 coordinate 81,652, forward strand.
GCACGGCTCATGCCTGAGCCTAACCGTTAATGTTTCGTTTCCCCTCCCAAGCCCCCTTCACTCGCTCAAAAAATTCCGCTGGACATTTTTTTTCGCAACAAGGACCCACAAGGGGTGAATTATATTTTTTACTTACTTATACTGCACAACAAATATAGTGTATTTTTAAATTACTTTTTTTAACGTTTTTAGGCAACAAAACATTTTAAAAAAAATTGCAAGGTTTATGCTTGCAATTTTTTTTAACTCCTTACGGAGAACACGGGCACGGCTCATGCCTGAGCCTAACCGTTAATGTTTCGTTTCCCCTCCCAAGCCCCCTTCACTCGCTCAAAAAATTCCGCTGGACATTTTTTTTCGCAACAAGGACCCACAAGGGGTGAATTATATTTTTTACTTACTTATACTGCACAACAAATATAGTGTATTTTTAAATTACTTTTTTTAACGTTTTTAGGCAACATAACATTTTAAAAAAAATTGCAGTGGCAAAGCTGCAATATTTTAATGTCTAAATTGTTTTTTGGATATTTAATCTATTTATCTAATTTTCGTAGTTAGATATTTGCAGATAAGTCACCTTTTTGATGCCATATTTCTTTTCGTCTATTATAACAAACGGCGAATAGTCAAAGGTGTCTTTTGCATCATGTTCGCATACAATTATGCCATCAGGTGACAAAATTTTATATTCCCAAATTTTTTTTAAACAATCTTCATAAACTCCACTTTTATAAGGCGGGTCTAAAATTATTACGTCAAATTGCTCGCCTACCAGAAGTTTCAAAGACTTTTCATAGCTTGCTCTTATCGTTCTATAACCATAACTTAAACCAAGTTTTTTAAGATTGTCTTTTGTTAAATTTATACTACGAATGTCGCTGTCGGCAAAAACAACTTCTTTTGCTCCACGGCTTAATGCCTCTATGCCAAGAGCACCAGTTCCACAAAATAGGTCAAGCACTTTTGTATCTGAAATTGAAAAGGCAAGTTTGTTGAATATTGCCTGTTTAACCATATCAGCTGTTGGTCTGATATGTTGATATTTGTTGTCTATTAAAGTTTTACCTTTAAATTTCCCTGCCGTTACTCTCATAAATTTATTATAACAAAATCTTTTAATAATTCAAACTATATTAGATATTACTTTGTGTTAAGTTTTCATTTTTAGTCAATTTGTTTTTAGGTGAAATGTCAGAGAATGATGACAAAATGCTAGTGCATTTCTGTCTAAAAGAAAAAACTTTGTTTTTTCTTTCAAAAAACTCGGAGCGAGTTTTTTCATTCTCTGACGCTTTATTAATCAAACAATTTTTATCATTCCGCTTAAATAATCACTTGGATTTTATTAACATATTTATTTCAAGTATGCACATATAGACTTATTTTCACATAAATTGAATTTTGTAAGGAGGAATAATGCAAAAAATAAAAAATATATCAATTTACGTTGTAAGTTTGCTTATAATGCTCGTTGCTGGGTTTTTATTTGTAGGCTGCGGCGGAAATGACAATAAAATACGATTAAATGAAGTTACACATAGCATCTTTTATGCTCCACTCTATGCTGCATACAATTTAGGTTACTTTGAAGATGAAGGTCTTGAAGTGACTATTGAAAGTGCAACAGGTTCTGATGCTTCTATGACTGCCCTGCTTTCCGGCAGTGCTGATATTGTTCTTGTTGGTCCAGAAACTATAGTCTATTCTCAAGGCACTCAAGATAGCCCTGTGATATTTGGCCAATTAACACAAAAAGATGGTTCATTCTTTGTATCTCGTGATAATATTTCTGATTTTACCCTTGCAGACCTTAAAGGAACAACTATTATTGGTGGACGTCAAGGCGGTATGCCAGCTATGACACTAGAATATATTATCGAGCAAGCTGGTTTGGATATTGGCACTGACACAGCTAGCGGACAGGTAAATCTTAGAACTGATGTTTCTTTTCCTATGATTGGTAGCGAATTTGTGACTAGTGGTTGCGAATTTTGCACACTTTTTGAACCTACTGCTACTAACCTACAAAAAGAAGGAAATGGCTATGTGCTTGATGCCGTTGGAGAATTTTCAGGATACCTTCCATATACAGTTTTTGCAACAAAACAAAGTTATCTTGAGGATAAAAAAGAACAGGCTCAAGCTTTCTTGCAAGCTGTCTATAATGGTTATAAATACATTGCATCGCACTCTTCTCTAGAAGCGGCAGAAGCTCTTGCTCCATCGTTTGCTGGTATGACCACACAGGATTTACAAATTGCAGTTGAGCAATATCTTGCTATTGATGCTTGGTGTTCTAGCCCAGTTATGAGTGAAGAATCTTTTGACAAGATGATGGAAATAATAAATTCAACTTCAGATAGCCAATATTCTGTTGGTTATTCACAAATTGTTGACAACACAATTGCAAATCTTGTTGTTGAATAAACAAAAAAAATATCATAGCAAATTGTCTATGATATTTTTTTAAATTTTAAGATATTTTAATTTTGTGTGAATATTAAAAAAATAGTTTAAATTTAGGGAAAATAACAAGTATTAATTAAAAATTTCTGTGTTTATTGTGAATAGTTTGGCGGAAGCAAAAATTTTGAAAAGTTTTTCAAAATTTTTAAAAAGCCTGCAAGGCTTTTTCTTCCGCTGGAAAGCGGAAGCTTCCGCCAAACCCAAGGGCTTAAATGTAGTAATCTTTATAGTTATCTTCTTTTTTTGTTTCCTTTGCGGTTTTTATCTTACCACCGCCACCACGTCTATTTCTAACAATAAAGAACACAACCACGCCTATAATAATGACTGCCACAATAGGCACAACTATGTATACCCACAAGAGCGAGTCTTCTCCACCGCTGCCACCTTCTTCAACAATAAGTGAAATAATTAGTGAATTATCAGTGATGCTATCTTGCAAATATCTCATATTAAGCCTAAATTGGTATGTTGTTTCATCATTAGCAACAGTTGGCTCTGTGGTAATCAAAGTATCAGTTGAGAAATCTCCATAGAGAGCTGCAATATATTCTACAAATGAATCAACATTAAGTTGATAGCCAGCATTTGTTGTTAATTCAATCATAACTGAAGAGCTTGTTGGAGAAACATCAATAGGCTCACCTTGATAAAGTATTCCACTTACTGAAATAGACTTAATAAAAGTGTTATCAAAGCCATCAAAACTGATACCAATTGCCTCTTCATCGGTGAAATATGCAACAAGCCTAAATTCTCTATCAAAAGGCAACATTCCAAATTCTATATTTAGGATTTGACTTTGACTAAGAGTTTCAGACATTGTGGCTTGAACGGTGAAATCTCCATTATCATCGCGATAGTAAAGTTCCCAGAAAGAAAATGTGTATATACCACTACCCACTGCCTGGATACTTATATTTCTATTAGTATCAGAAAAAGGTAGGTCTATTGATGATTCGCCATCTTGATTGTCTGCACCAACAACCCTTACTCTGCCTTGACTGCCTTCTAAAGCTTCTTCTGAAATTTCAGCCACACAGTTATAAGGAATGGCAGATAATGTGAATGAATATGTTCCATCGGTTGCATCAGATGAAAATAATGTTATATTATAACCACTTATGCTTCCACTGGTATTAGTTGTTGGTGATGCCGTAAAGTAACTATCATTAAGGGTTATACCATTAAGCATAACATTTGAAAGCCTATAGTATCCAATATAAATATCTTGATATGTTATATTTATTGTTATTTCATTCCCATATTTAGCCGTTAAAGTTGTGTTTGATGAAGCACCAGAATTGTCACTAAAAGTTGCACTACTTATAATTTGCCCAACATCGAGATTTGCATTAAAAGTATATGTATAGTCCTGAAAATTTTGAAGCAAAATTTCACTGTTAAGCATTGTCCAGGTTTGGTCAAAATCAAAACCAAGTTCACGAGTATCAAAATTTGCACTATTTAAAAGAAAATTTCTATTTATAACTTCAACTTGTGATAGATTATCCGCCACAACACTATAGCCTGTGCCATAATAAGATAAACCACTTTGCGTCCAATAAGAGAAACTTACATTATAGTATGTTGAAACTTGCGGGCAATTTAGATAACCTACAATCGCCCCACGGTGAGCATCTATAGTGCTTGTGTTGTTTGCAAAATTTATTTCACCGCCGTTTGCTGTGTTAGTTATCTGTGTTGCTATGCCATCTATTTCACCACTAATTCCACCTAAATATTGTGGTGACACATTGTCTGCTTGCTCTTGAAGTGTATTTGTAAGTGTTATATTGCCAAAGTTTAAACAATTTAAAACCATACTTCCATTGGTTAAAGAGCCAACTATTCCACCAATAGCAATTCTACTGTTTTTGTTAATAATTACATTGAAATCATAATAATTAACACAATTTTCTATCAAACTTCTTGTGTTTGCAAGCCCTGATATTGTGAAACTTGTTGCCTGCCCTATTATTCCGCCAAAGGTGATGTTTGAATAAGCTTGAAGATTTACAGAATGATAAATATAACTCTCTGCCTGTGTGGAAGAGCCTTCATCATCGGTTTCATCATCTGATATAACAACTTCTGTGTTGTATAATTCACAATTTTTGATTGTTACATTTTCACCATAGCCCACTATAATCCCCATAAAAAGTGGATAAGTGTTAGTTTCAGAAAGAATAAAGTTAACTTCACCTGCTATGCGAAGATTTTGAATTGTTGCTCCGCTTGCATAAGGAATTAATCCATAATAATACATATCTGATGAAAGAGTTATATTTGATATTGAATATCCATTACCTTCAAAAAAGCCTGTGAAAGTTCTGCGAGTTTGATATAATGACGAAAGGTCGGCATCTGAAAAATCTAAGTCTGATGTTAAAACTATCTTTATATTGGAATTATTATATGTTGTTGAAGAATTGAAAGTTGAAATAAAATCCTGTGTTGATGCAATTTCAATTTCATTATAATCAATATCAACAGTTGTATCTTCTGCTTGCGTAACTAAAGAAGATGAGAGCATCGCTCCACCTGAAATACAAAAGATAAATGCAAAAATAAACAACAAAATTTTTTTCATAAGAACACCCTTTCAAAATATATGTATATATTTCTATATATATTAATTTAACATATTTATTATATTTTTTGCAAATAAATTATAAAATATTTTGCATAAACAAAATTTATAAAAATTTTTTATATAACAAAAAAAACTCTCACCTTTTAAAATGAGAGTTTTATTTTTTAAATTTAATTATATTTTTAATTAAGTTTAATTATATTTAGTATATTAAAGAATTTATAGCATTTAAGCTTAATGTATTTAATATAGCCTTCAACTTGGTCACTGCCAACAAGGTCTTGTGTCCAGCCACTTGGTGTTGTTGTAACTGTGATTGTATCTTTGATATACAACGTTGTGGCATATTGTGTTAAATATCCGTAAGAAGATGAATTTATAATTTCATTTACAATATCAGAACTATCTATATATACTGTTGCTAAGTTAGTGCAATTATAAAAAGCAGAAATGCCGATATTAGTCAAGTTTGAAGGAATTGATATAGTCGTAAGACTGCTGCAATCTCTAAAAACATCATCTCCAATACTTGTTAAAGAATTTGGTAAGGTCACACTTAAAAGTCCACTGCAACCCTCAAAAGCAGAATCACCAATACTTATTACTCCTTCTGGGATTGTTATATTAGTTAACCCATCACACCCAGAAAAAGCATCAGCAGCAATACTCGTTACACTTTCATTATCAGGAATCACAGAATTTTTACAACCTAAAATTAATGTTTTGCTTGTTGTCTCTATTAGACAATTTCCTTCACTATGGTATACACTATTTTCTGGTTGAACTATTATACTTGTAAGTCCGTCGCAACCATAAAAAGCCAAATCACCGATACTTGTTATACCTGATGGAATTGTTATACTTGTTAAATTAATTTGGTCTGCAAATGCACCAGCCCCAATACTTGTTACTTGATAATCATCACCCTCAACATAAGTATTTTTTGTGTTTGGATAACTAATTTTTATTGGAAAATCAGTCCCGCTATAGCTTCGGTCTGCTAACCCAGTTATAATTTCTGTCGCATTTGTAACATCAATATTATATATTTCGCCAGTGCCTAATTCAATTGTAGCACTTTCTACTTTTCCACCTAATACTTCATAACCTGGTCTTATAATGGCATATAAATATGTTGGATAATTTTGAGAATCTTCATAAGTTATAGTATAGTTAGAAAATTCAATTGTCATTGGGAATTGTTGCCCAGTTATTGATGATGAAAATGAAAGGACATCTTTGATAAGTGTGGGCTCAGCTCCATTAATTGATACATTATAAAAACCTGCCATTGTTAGTATAATATTATTGTATGTATTTTCAAGATATGTATTATATTCAGCAATATTTGCAAAATATTCAGTATATCCCGATGTTTCTAGTTGTTCTGTTATAATTGAAAAAGTTGATGGGATTTCAACTTCTGTTTCTGTGCCTGTGTAAGAAGTTACAGCACCAGTGCTGTCTGATGTTCTTGCAAAAGTGAAATCGGTGATTTCTGGTGGTATGTATTCATTTATCGTGATAGTTATGTCTGAAAGGTCTAGTGGGTTGGTTGTGCTGGCTCGTGGAGCTGTGATTGTTAAAGATAGTGTGTCATAAGGTGCGGTTGCCACATCAAATACCTTAAAGCCTTCACTATCAGTTTCAGTTAATTCGTTTACTTCTATTATCCCGCTATGGCTTTCAGTGACACCTTCGCCTTTTAATGTTTCTGATAAGGTTACTTTCTCTATTGCCCATCTTGTGTTTGTTGCATTTATTATATCAAAGTATAATGTGAATGAACC
>CALVPQ010000002.1 GCA_944351415.1 uncultured Clostridia bacterium
CTATGCAATTTAGGAAACAAGCTCTTGCATCACTCTCTTTTTAATTATTAGTCCGTTTTAACCCTACGGGTTATAATAGTCTTCTTTTTTTTTATAAGTATTCTATCTTTGAACTTAAAATAATTTATAGGAATTGTGATTAATTCGGTTAATTAACTTCTTTACAAAAATCAATACAGATTAAATTTTCATAAAAAAATAATTTACGATGCATTATGTAAGTTATTTTTTTTATTAAACCTTCATATTTATTTAATAGAAAAATGTATAATTTTTGAAAAAGGAGTCAAATATGAATTTGAAAACAAAAACCAATATACAAAACACAAAAAATAAATATCCTTTAATTAGCTTTATTGCAAAAGGAACACTGATTGCACTCTGCATTTCGCTTGTGCTTGTGCTTGTCTTTGCATTTATACTTAAATTTACAAACATATCAGATAGTATTATAAATCCAATCAATCAAGTTATAAAGGGTGTTAGCATTTTCTCAGGTGTTTTTTTAGGTCTTAAAAAATGTAAAGAATTAGGACTAGTAAGTGGTCTTTTAATCGGCTTTATTTACACAATAATTGCATTTTTCATTTTTTCTTTACTAAGTGGAAGCTTTATATTTGATATAACATTATTAACTGATAGTGTATTTGGGGCTATTATTGGAGCAATTTGTGGCATAATAAGTGTAAATATTAAAAAAAGTGTAAACTAAGCCTTAAATTTAATTGACATAGTTCTTTTAATTCTTTATAATTATGAAAGTAAGTTAAATTCTTGAATTGTATATTCATTTAATTAAAAGGATTATAGATGTTAAAGAAATACTCAATAACAAATTTTGTTTTACTTGTCATAATAGCAATTTTAGGCATACTCTTAAGTGTATGTCCTTTTAATGTTCCTACAACTACAGATAGGTATAATGGCTTTGTTGGAGCAATTCAACCAGGTATTGACCTTGGTGGTGGTGTTTCAGCTATTTACGAGGTTGAAGCTAACGAAACAGCACCAAATAATAATCTTGCTGAAATTATAGACAACTCTTTAGACAAAATAGAAAATGTATTTGTAGAAAATGCAAGCTATATAGAGTTTTTGTATTATTCATCTAATAATGATTCACTATACAGTGAACTATTTGTCACAAGACAAGGTGATAATAAAATTAGAATAGAAGCTTCAAGTGCTCAAGACACCGACCGATGTTTTACATTACTAGAAGATGGAAGACAAATATATATAACTTTAGACCAGGCTTCTGATACATTAACAAATCCAGAAGTGTATATTGAAAGCAATGAAATTGAAATTGCTTATATAGGCTCTGATTATGAAAATAGTGTATACACAGTTACTCTCGAATTTACAGAAGATGGACAAAATAGTTTGACTTCTCTTTTAAATGATGCAGAAGAAACAAATAAGACAAGTGCTTATATTTATATAAACGAAGTAAGCAGTGATAATTTATTATCAACAATCACATTAGATGATGCGGTTAATGATAATATTATTACTTTCACAAGTTCAGATAGCACAAATTATATTTCAAGTGACCTTGATGCAACAATTGAACTCGTTTTTTCTATTGTCGGTGGTTCTCTTGGTCTTGATTTAACTCTTTTGGAAGCAAGTTATGTGAGTCCTGTTCTTGGTCAAAATACTCTCTTATATGCTGGTATTGGTTCTGTAATAATTATTGTATTAACCTTGGTATTCCTATGTATCAGATATGGACATCTTGGTCTTCTTGGTAGTTTGTCAATTATTTTCTACTTAATTTTATTTGCTTTCTTTATGCAGGCTATTCCATTTATAGTGCTTAATTTATCAGCACTCTTTGGTTGTCTATTTGCATTTGTTATTGCAGTAATTTCAAATATAATTATTTTTGAAAAAATTAGAGAAGAATATGCTATTGGCAAAAAGATTCATCTTTCATTTAAGGGCGGTATGAGAAAGTCATTATGGCCTATACTTGATAGCCATATTATCATAATCTTAGCTGCTGCTATGCTCTGGATATTTGCTCCTTCTGCATTAAAAGGCTTTGCTATAACTTTAATGCTAGGAACCTTGCTTTCTGTTTTTGCGTCTCTTGTTATTACTAAGTATCTCTTGAACATATATCTTCCACTAAATAGCACAAAAGCTAAAAAATTGCATTTATTTAGAGATAAAAATGTGAAAGAAATAAAGGAAGATAACAAGAATTCTAAAACTCAAAGTGATTCTCAAGAAACTTTAGTTACCGAAACTACAATAGGAGGTAACAATAATGAATAAAACAAAAAATAAAATGCCTTTAAATCAAAAAATAATTAATTCAAAATTTAATATAACAAAAAATTTTCTCTATTTTTTAATTGTTCCTGCTGTTATTATACTTGTTGGAATAATTCTCCTTTGCACTTTAGGTTTTAATTTAGGCACAGATTTTACTGGAGCAAGCACATTTAAAGTGTATGTTAATGATGAAGATAAACTTGGCGAAGAAATAGTAAGTTATAATCTTGACAATAAAGATGATTATAATGTTATACGAGAGAAAATAGAGGTTGTCTTAGAAGATAATGGACTTTCTATTCGTGAATATCGAACAACTTCCATAAGTATAACAAATTATCTTATAGAAAATGGGCAAGCAGTAGAAGTTGTTTATCAAAATACGGTAGATGACATTGAACTTATTGAAGCACAAAATAATGATATTAGAAGTAGTTTAATCACAGCATTTGGCTATGCAGATGTTCAAGAAGCTATTTCTAGTGTGGACTTTATTCCTTCTTATGGCTCTTATAACTGGGCTATTGGAGTTGTTGCGGGTATAGTATTTGCTTCAATTATTGCAATTTGTTATATGGCATTTAGATATGATATGTCTGCATTTATTGTGGGACTCATTCAAGTTGCTCTAGATATTTTCCTTACAATATCACTTATTTTAGTTTGCAGAATAACAATTAATTTGTCTATGGGAATTATATTGTTCTCAACTTTAATATTAACTATAGTTAACTTATTCCATTTCTATTCTACGATAAAGAATAATATTAAATCAGGAAAACTTGCAAACTTAAAAAATAATGATATTGCAAACACAACAGTAAAAGAAATAACTATGTCAAGAATCCTTGTATATGTTATTTTACTAACGATAGCCATACTTTTCTCGGCATTAGCTGTTGAAGGTGTAAGAGAGGTTTCTCTTGGAACATTATTAAGTATAGTAACAACTTTTTATACATCTGAATTTATATTGCCAGGGTTATGGGCAACATGTTATAAAAAGAAAACAAAAAAAATTAATAAAAATTCCTAACTTTACTTAGGAATTTTTTATTTTGCTATTTAATTTTGTTGACATGAAAACAGGATTGTGATATACTCATTAAGTCATTGGACAAATATGCACTTATAGTATATTCTTTTGCAGTTGCCTAAAACTTGTTACATTTTTAAACTATACCGAATGTAACTTAAAAGATTTATTTCTGAGGTCGCAATTAGGAGCTAGAAAACTATAAGGAAGGACAAAAACAAAAGGAGGAATTAAAAATGTCAGTTATTTCAATGAAACAACTTCTAGAGGCAGGTGTTCACTTTGGTCATCAAACAAGAAAGTGGAATCCTAAGATGAAAAAATACATTTTTACTGCAAGAAATGATATTCACATCATCAATCTAGAACAAACTTCTGAGCAAGTTGATAAAGCTTACCAATTCGTAAGAGATGTCGTTGCTTCAGGCAAAAATGTTCTATTTGTTGGAACAAAAAAACAAGCACAAGATGCAGTTAAGGAAGAAGCCGAAAGATGTGGAATGTATTATATTAACACACGTTGGCTTGGCGGTTGCTTAACAAATTTCAAAACAATTAAATCTAGAATTGAAAGACTTAACAAACTTAATCAGATGGAAAAAGTAGGGGAATTTGACTTACTTCCAAAGAAAGAAGTTACTCTTCTAAAAGCCGAAAGAGATAAGCTTGAAAAAAATCTTGGTGGTATAAAAGAAATGAGAGAACTTCCTGGTGTGGTATTTGTGGTTGACCCTAATGTTGAGCATATATGTGTTAATGAGTGTAAACTTCTTAATATTCCTATGGTTGGACTTGTAGATACAAATGGAAATCCTGACCATATTGATTATGTTATACCTGGTAATGATGATGCTATACGTTCAGTTAAACTTATTGCATCGGCAATAGCAGATGCTGTTATTGAAGCTAAAGAGGGTGTATCACTTAAGAAAGATGATTCTCAAGATGAAGACATCGATATTGAAAAAGTTTTAGCAGAAACGAGACCAAATATTGAAATAGCAGAAGCTGGTGAAGAAAATCGTAGTAGAAAGAGCACTAAAAAGAGACCTGCAAAGAAAAAACCAGAAGTTAAAAAAGAGAGTAAAGAAGAAGTAGCCGAAACAAAAGCAGAATCTGCTGAGCAAAAAGAAGTAAAAGGAGAATAATTATGAATTTTACAGCTAAAGATGTCGCAGAACTTAGAGCAAAAACAAATGCGGGTATGATGGATTGCAAAAAAGCATTAACTGAATGTGATGGCGATTTTGACAAAGCTATTGTGTGGCTTAGAGAAAAAGGAATAGCCGCAGCAGCAAAAAAACAATCAAGAATTGCATCAGAAGGTATAGTATCTGCCTATATTCACATGGGTGGTAAAATTGGTGTTCTTGTGGAAGTAAATTGCGAAACTGATTTTGTTGCCAAAACAGATGCTTTTCAAGAAATAGGGCATGATGTTGCACTTCAAATTGCTGCAGCAGCTCCAAAATATGTTTCTATAAGCGAAGTTCCAGCGGAAGAAGTTGAAAAAGAAAAAGAAATTTTAAAAAATCAAGCACTTAACGAAGGAAAACCTGCTCAAATTATTGAAAAAATGGTTGAAGGTAGAGTTAAAAAATTCTATCAAGATGTTTGTCTTCTTGAACAACCTTTTGTTAAGGACCCAAGCATGACTATTCAACAATATATAAATGAAAAAACTCTTCAAATTGGAGAAAAAATTTCTATAAGAAGATTTGCTAGATTTGAAATGGGTGAAGGACTTGAAAAACGTCATGATAATCTTGCAGAAGAAGTAGAAAAACAGATGCAAGGAAAGTAATTTGCCATTTATACTAAATAAAAAAAGATGTGCTAAATTTAACACATCTTTTTTTATTCAATAACAGATAATTTAAAATCGCCCATCGTAATATTATTTTTTGCAATTTTTATAAGCCTTTCCCAATCATTATCATTTTTGTCTATTTTACAAATTTCTATAACGTCTCCACGGTTGTGGTCAATCCACATTTTAAAGTCCATAAAAAGTTCTGTTGATTTTAAATTTTTTGAATTATATAAATGATAGTCAAGCAATCCTAATGTTTTCCTTTTTGCAATCTTTTCGTTTTCTATATATGAATTATAAATATATTCTTTTTTTGTGGATTCATATTCTAGTTGTCCTAACGACAAGTTTCTATAGTTGTAAACCAGCTTCATTAATTTCCTCCCATTTTGCTTGTTCTTTTGTTCGTTTTTCAACTTTTTCACATAAGAATTGACTTCGTAACTTAAATATCAAATTTGCTTGGTCTTTTAATAGTTGAGGTAATGGTCCATATTTTTTTTCTGTATTTTTAAAAGCTTTAGCGAGTGTTTCATTTTCTAATGCAAAATTTTCAAAAAGAAAATCCTGCAACTCTTTTGACTCGGCTATCATATCAATTACTTCGTTATCTATAGTTTCCATTAATTCTTTGGTTAATTTGAATTTTATTGTTCTTTTTGGATTCGACATATCAATATCTGAAGTCGCTGTATGAATACCTAATGCAACCGACTTAGATAATAATAACTCATTTAAGTATTTTATTTTGTTTTTGTTATGTAAAACAGCATATTGATGTTTTATAACATTTTCTCTATGATTCCAACAAAATATATCTCCATTATCAAATAGGGGAGTCATAAAAAACTTTCCACTTTCTTCATCATAAAGAAAAGATATATTATACCAATTTCTATCTGATTGTGCCGTAAGATAATCAAGAATATACATCTTTTTTAGTTGGAGCATTATTTCATCTATATCAATAGAAATATCTTCTGTTAGATTTGCAAAACATATTAATGCTTTTTCATAATTATCCAAAGTATTTTTTGCAGAATATTGTTCTTCATTAAAATTATCATACATAAAATTTTTTAGGAACTCTAACAAGGAATATCCTGAAAATTCCATGTATTCATTAGGATTATAATTTTTTGACATTACTCCATTATAATCCCTATCGTTAGCCCGGCATACACTAGGGACATACTCAACACAGGGAATATCAATAATTTTACAAAGTTCATAAAAAACAACTTCTCCAATATCTTCAAAAGTTATTGTTTCCCCAGTGCTGTCTCGATTAGTTTTTTTAAATAACCACTTTTCATCTGGTTTATCTTTGAATGAAAACCACATTTTATCCCTTGCTCCACGTAATTCAGTGGTATAAAAAATAAAATCTTCATTCTTAGATGTTAAATCAATAATTTTTCTTTCCATAATACTCTCTTTATTATTATATGATATTTATTTTATTAAGTCAATAACTTAGAAGAAAATATATGTTTGACTTATTTAAACAAAATAAAACAAATATAAAAGTTTATTTTTAATTTATAAAAGTTTTTTATTGATAAATCATTTTGATTTTTTTTTACTTTATAGTAAAATATGGTTGTAGTATATTTATTAAGGAGAAAATACATGAACGAAATGATAGAAGAAATTGAGCTTTCATGTCAAGAAGAAATTGATAAGGCAGTTAATCATCAATTAAGTGAATATCTTGTTATTCGTGCTGGCAGAGCTAATCCGCATATCCTTGACAAGGTTTATATTGATTATTATGGTGTGCCTACACCTATAAAAAATATGGCAAGCATCACTGTTCCTGAGGCTAGAGTTTTAGCAATATCAGTTTGGGACCAAACTCAAGTAAAAAATGTAATAAAAGCAATTACTGCTGCAGATTTAGGAGTTAATCCTAACGAAGATGGCAAAGTTATAAGACTTATTTTTCCAATATTGACCGAAGAACGTAGAAAAGATATTGTTAAATCAATAAAGAAAATAGCAGAGGAGACAAAGATTGCTGTTAGAAATGCAAGACGAGATGCTATGGATATGATTAAAGAACTTGAAAAAAATAGTGAAATATCAGAAGATGAACGTGATAGTTATGAGGATAAAATTCAAAAATTAGTTGACAAAGCTTGTGATAAAATAGACGAAAACTATAAGGCAAAAGAAAAGGAAATAATGGAAGTATAACTTAATAGTTCAAGTTTTCCATTTGTTTTTCGTATAATGTAATTAAAAGGAATATCTATGTCAAGTAAAATTTATAAACTACCTTCTCATATTGCAATTATAATGGACGGAAATGGAAGATGGGCAACTAAAAGAGGACTTCCTAGAAACTCTGGTCATAGGGAAGGGGTTCGAGCCATCGAAAGAACCATAAATGCATGTTTAAAATACGGAATAAAATATTGCACTTTTTTTGCCTTTTCAACAGAAAATTGGAAAAGAAGTAAAGAAGAAATCGATGGGATATTTGAACTTTTACGAGAGTATTTGAAAAAAAATGACAATACTTTTGTAGAAAAGGAAGTTAAAATATCTTATCTTGGTGTTATAGACCCATTTCCAGAAGATTTAAAAAAAGCATTATTGGATATAATGGAAAAAACTAAGAGTTTTGATAAACTAGAGGTTAATTTTGCTATTAATTATGGCGGACGAGATGATATTGTTAGAGCAGTTAATAAACTTTTACAAAGCGGTTATAATAAAATAACAGAAAGTGATATATTGAATGCTTTAGACACAAAAAATATTCCTGAGCCAGATTTTGTTATACGCACTAGCGGTGAAATGAGAATATCAAATTTTTTATTATATCAAATGGCATATAGTGAACTTTATTTTCCAAAGGTTTTATGGCCGGATTTTAATGAAAAGCACTTTTTAAAAGCTTTAAAGGTTTATCAAAAAAGAAACAGAAGATTTGGAGGAATTAAATGAAAACAAGATTATTAACATCGTTTGGTATTATTTTGGTTTTGGCTATTGCCTTTATTTTAAAGGTATTTGTTAGCAACTACTTTTTTGATGCTTTGATATTGTTGATTGCATGCTTTGCAGCTTATGAAGCATCTAAACTTTTCACAAAAATGGGCAAATATAACAACGTGATTATAGCAACAATATACCCTGTATTTTTGATGTTTATATTGCTTATTTGTTCCGCATTTAATGCAGATATTGGTGTAGAGTATATGCTAGTTATTGCTGTGGGCTCTATTGTTCTATTCTTTGCAATAACATTTATAATACCATTAATTAATTTTAAAACAACAAAAAATGAAATAAAAACAAGAAACATGGACAAGTCTATGACTGTAGCAAAATATTCTTTAATAAAAGCATTAAATACTGCAGTTGTATTCCTATATCCTTCATTCTTACTATTGTTTTTATCTCTTATAAATCACTTTGAAGATTTATCAACATCTTTTACTGCATTAACAGGTTTTGATGGCTGGGTATCATTTTTTGTTTTATTATTCTCTTTTCTAATACCTATTTTTACAGATACTTTTGCATATCTTATGGGAAGTTTGTTTGGCGGAAAGAAACTTGCTCCTAAAATAAGCCCTAACAAAACAATTGCAGGTGCAATTGGTGGAGTAGTTTGGTGTGTATTGTTAACAGTTGCAATTTTCTTTATATTAGATTCAATTCCTTCTATAAGTTCTATTTTACTTAACTCAGGTATTTCTGTTTGGAAACTTATAATTATAGCCTTTATTGGTTCAATTATAAGTCAGTTTGGAGATTTATTTGAAAGTTATTTAAAACGTAGTGCTTCAGTTAAAGATTCAGGGAATTTGCTTCCAGGTCACGGCGGTATGCTTGACCGTTTTGACTCTTATATATTTGTTGCACCATATATGTTCCTTGCATTTAGTATATTATTTTTAGTTTTATAATAAGATATATTTAAAGTTGTTTAATGTTTTTAGAGAGGTTAAATGATAATCTTATATATTATCTTAGCTATTGCAATTTTGCTTCTCATGGTTTTAATTCATGAATTTGGACATTATTGCATAGGAAGAATGCTAAACTTTAAAATTACGGAGTTTTCTGTTGGTTTTGGTAAAGCCATATTTTCTCGCACAAATAAACGGGGAGAACTTATTTCTCTCCGCATTTTTCCGTTAGGTGGATATTGTGCTTTTGCTGGTGAGGACGAAACAAATTCTGATGATAAAGATGCCTTTACCAATCAAAAACCATGGAAAAGAATTTTAGTATTTCTGGCTGGTGTTACATTTAATTTTGCCACAGCAGTTATATTCTCTTTAATTCTTCTTTGTACTGTTGGTTATGACATACCACAAGTTGTTAATAGAATAGAAATAAATAGTTCAACAATTGAAAATATGGTTGATGGGAGCCTAAATACAAACCTTGAAAACGTTCCTCAAGAACAACAGCTACAGGCAGGAGATGTTATAATTTCCATAAATGGAGAAAAAATAGATTTTGCTTATGGTTCTAACTATAATGATTTAATTAATGCTGAAATTTCAGATTTAAATACATTTCTTTCTGGAGTTAGAGAACGTGGCGAAGATGAAGTTGAGGCCTTTAAAAATTATGAAACATTTCCTGCTGTTGTGAGAAGAGGAAGTGAATACGTTGATGTTCAGCTTGGTTTTTATCAAGTGCAAATAGAGAATTCAGCAGAAAGCGAATCTGAGTTAGTTTATAGTTATTATTGGGACGTGAATGTTAAAGCTTATGTTCACACTTTTTGGGAAGGTCTTGAAAGAGCTGTTCCGTTTGCTTTTGGGCTTGCATGGGTTGTTTTAAAATCACTATGGCTTTTAATAACATTTCAACTTCCTATTTCTTCTATAGGAGGTCCAATAACAACTATTGCAACTATAGCAACATATACACAAACGAATATCTCAAATATTTTAATTTTGATTCCTTTAATTTCTGCTAATTTAGCAATCTTTAATGCTTTACCAATACCTGCATTAGATGGCTCGCATATAGTTTTCACAACTATAGAAGCAATTAGGAAAAAGCCTATTAAACGTTCAACAGAAAATATGATTCACACTATAGGACTTTTTATACTATTTGGATTTGTCATTTTAGTTGACATATTGCATTTTCTGTTATAAAATATTTTACGTGATAGATTTAATAGAAAGTCTTAATAAACAATTTAATAATAAGTATAATTTTTTAAAATTATTAAGTGTTGTGTATGAAAAAAAACAAAAAATATGCACAATAACTTTTTTGTATCCATATCAAATAGAAGAAATTTCTGAACAAGATAAAACAGAAATAGATAAATATATTAATGGATTAATTCCACTTAGTAACATAATTAAAATTAAATTCAAAAAAAGTTTTCTTGATGAAAAACTAATAGTAGAAGATGTTATTAATTTTTTTATTGAAAATAAGAAGGGACTTATACCTTATATTTCACCAGAAAATATATCTTCAAGTTATAACGAACAAGACGTAGAAATAAATATAACTTTTAATCAAGATGTGTTGGCTCTCATAGATGAATTTGAACTTAGAACACAATTAAAAGAAAAACTTAGCGAGTTATATATAGCAAATTTTACAATAAATTTAATAGAAAATGAAGATACATTACCGGAAAAAATTGAAGCTGAAGATATTATTCCAACGCTTACAAAGGCAAGACGCTATAATGTTAATATTGAAAAAAAATTAGTAGGTGGAGATATAATTCCTAAGCCTGAATACATCAAAGATAATACTAAACCTAAAGCTTCTGTTATTTTGTCTGGATTAATCTCTAACAAAAATCAAAAAAAATATGTTATAAAAAAGGGGAAAAGAGCTGGGGAAGAAAAATCTCTCTATTCATTTAGCTTAAGAGATGAAAGTGGCAGTGTAGAGTGTGTATATTTTTGTCCAAAGTCACACGAGAAAACAATGAATGCAATTGAAAATGATACACTAATTATTTGTGTTGGAGATTTAAAGTTAGGTATAAATGGAAAACTTACATATTACTTGCGAAAAATATCTTTAGCAAGCCCTTATATTGAGAATATAAGTCAAGCTAATGATAATATAGGTGTTGAAAATATGATAAGAAATCATAAACAAATTATATTTCCTGATTTACTTCCTAGAAGTTCACAATCCTTTCTTTTTGAACAGAAAATTGATTATAATGATTTTATTTCAAATAATAACATTGTAGTATTTGATATTGAAACAACAGGGTTAGACCCTGATACTTGTGAAATTACCGAAATAGGAGCCGTTAAAATAGAAAAAGGCGAAATAACTGAAAGATTTTCAAGTTTTGCAAGACCTAAAAATCCTATACCTATAGAAGTTCAGGAACTTACAAATATAACAAACGAGATGGTAAAAGATGCTCCAAAAATTGAAGATGTTATACTAGATTTTTATGATTGGACACGTGGTTGTATTATTAGTGGCTATAATATCATTAATTTTGACTTAAAGTTTATAAAGAAAGTAACAGATAGATTAGGATTACCATTTGATAATACTGTAGTAGATACTTATATAGTTGCAAAACAGTCAAAAATCCACACTAGCAACTATAAACTTGGAACAGTTGTTAAGGCATTAGGGTTAACATTAACGGGTGCTCATAGAGCATTTAATGATGCTTATGCAACTGCTCAAGTTCTAATGGCGTTAAATTGCAAAAATTCTGAAGATAATCTTAATAAAAAGTAAAATTTTATTTTATTGCAATTGCTATAAAAAACAAAATAGAATTTTAAATTAAAGATAATTTTTAAAAAAGTTTAGAAATATACTTGATTTCTTTTAGTTGCTTTGTTATAATATAGGTGACTTGAGTAGGGAGCGGGCAGAATTGCATCGCTCCCTGCTTCGTAAAATAGGGAGGAATTTGTTTTGGCAAGTAAAGTGAAATTAATCTGTGAAGAAAAAGTTGTGCCTATTATTGAAGAATTAGGATATGATGTGATAGAAGTTGAATATTCAAAGAAATCTGATGGTATGAATTTAATTTTTTATATTGATAAAGATGGTGGAGTTCAAATAGAGGACTGCGAAAAAGTTTCAAAAGCTATAGATGATATTTTGGAAGAACTTAATCCGACTGATGATAGTCCTTACATTTTAAGTGTAAGTTCTCCTGGTCTTGATAGACCACTCAAAAGTGATAGAGATTTTAAAAGAAATCTTAATAATGAAATTTCAATTACTTTATTTGCAAAAATAAATGGTAATAAGAAATTTAATGGTATTTTAAAATCATATAATGAAAATGAAATAACTATTGAAATTGATGGTAAAGAACAAACCATTGAAAAAGATAAAATTGCACATATTGTGCCTGTAATAAAATTTTAAGGAGATTAAAAATGATAAATAAAGATTTTTTTCAAGCTTTAGATGACCTTGAGGTAGAAAAGAAAATTAATAAAGAAACATTTATAGCAACACTTGAAACTGCACTTACATCGGCATATAAAAAGATGTATGGTCAGGCTAAATCTGCTATGGTTAAATTAAATCCAGAAAAAGCAACAATTAAAATTTATTCTTATAAAACAGTTGTTGAAGAAGTGCAAGATTCAGATAAAGAAATTTCACTACAGGAAGCAAGACTTATAAAAAAATCATATAAGGTTGGTGATTTAGTTCAAACAGAAGAATCAACAAAGGATTTTGGAAGAATTGCAGCTCAAACAGCAAAACAAGTTGTTATGCAAAAACTTAAGGAAATTGAAAGGCAGATGGCTTTATCTGAACTTTCAGAAAAAGAAGATGAGCTTTTAACCACTATAATAAAAAGAGTTGATAATGGAACAGTTTATGTGCAAATATCTAATACACATACAGAAGGCGTTATGCTTCCGTCAGACCAAATTCCTGGAGAAAAATATAATGTTGGCGACAGGATTAAGGTTTATGTAAAGAAAATTAAAGATTCTTTTAAAGGAACTCAAATTCAAGTTACAAGAAGCAATATTGGTTTTGTAAGGAAACTTTTTGAATTGGAAATTCCTGAGATTGCATCAGGTGATATAAAGATAAAAAATATTGCAAGAGATGCAGGGAATAGAACAAAAGTTGCTGTTTACACTGAAAAACAAAATATTGACCCAATAGGAACATGTGTGGGTTTCCATGGGCAAAGAATTGATACAATTTCAGCCGAACTTAATGGTGAAAAGATTGATTTGATAGAATATAGTGATGACCCACTTGAATATATTGCTAAATCATTAAGTCCTGCAAAAGTTATAAGTGTTGAAACTAATGAAAGTTTACATTCTTCACGAGTAATCGTTCCAGATGATAAACTATCTCTTGCTATTGGCAAAAATGGACAAAATGTAAGGTTAGCCGCAAGACTTACTGGTTGGAAAATAGAAGTTAAGCCTGAAAGTTCAGTTATCTCACAAGATGTAAAAGAACCTGAATATGAACTTACCGAACTTAATGATGACGATGCATTTGAAGGGCTAAGCGACCTTGAAGATTTAGAAGAAATCCCATCTTATGATGACGATGATAAATCAGGTGAATAATGGAAGAAAGATTAAGAATGTGTATTGCCTGCCGTTCAATGAAAGATAAGAGAGAGCTTATTCGTGTTGTTAAAGATAAAGAGGGAAATATCTTTGTTGATGAAACGGGCAGAAAGAATGGTAGAGGTGCTTACGTATGTCGAAATCAAGAATGTTTCAATAAGTTACAAAAACAAAAGATTTTAAATAAAGCATTTAAAACAAATGTTGATGACAAAGTCTATGAAAATTTAAAGGAGACAATTATTGAACATAGATAAAATAAAAGGGTATTTTAATATATCAAAGAAAGCGGGATATGTTATAATAGGCGGAGAAAAGCTAGAAAAATATAATAAAAAACTTTATCTTATTATTTATGATGCATCAGCACAAAAAAATACACTGAAAGTTGTAGAAAAATTTAAGGATAGTAATATAAAAATTATAAAGTTAGAAAATTTAGAAAAATTAATAAATATAAATAATTGTAAAATTATTGGCATAAAAAATAAAAATTTAAGTGATATAATAATAAACTTAATAAATTAATAAAAGGAGCAAATATTGGCAAATCAAACATTACAAAATTTAAAGAAAATTCATGAACTTCAAAAAGAGGGTGAAATTTCTAAAATTTTAAAAGAAATACGAAGTTCTAAAGTAACTGTAGATAATTTTGGTGGACAAATTAATGCAAAAAAGAAACAAATTGAAGCAGAGATTAAAAACAGAGTTACTACTGAAGTAAAGGCTACAGAACCTAAAGAAATTAATAGTGAAAAGGTTGAGAAGGAAATATCTGAACCTGCTTCTATTGTGGAAAAAACAACTGAAAGAGTGAAATATAGAAAATTTGATACAGAAAATAAAAGAGTTGAAAGACCAAATTCACAACAGAGATTTAATAATAGAAACAATTTTGACAATAAATTCAATAATAGAAATAGTAGCTTTAATAAAGATAAGAATTCTAATAATAAATCTTATGTCTTTAACAAGGATAATAAAAATAAAAAATTTGGCAACAATAATTTTGTATCTTCAAAGGCTAATAATTATCGTTCATTTGTCACTAACGAAACACCAGAAATAGAACTAAAATCTGAAAGAAATTATGCAAATAAAACTAAGTATGCTCAAAAACGTGCCAATAATGAAGAAAGGAAAAATAATCAAACAAGAAGAAGAGAAGAACAACGGAAAAACAATGTTTTTATTGAGGACGAAAATGGTATAGAAGAAATCTCTTATGGTTCAAGAAAAACCGTAAAAAAGAAAAAAGAAGTTCAAGAAAAACCAAGTCAAGTAACGATTAAACATGCAGTTCTTACAGCTAAAGAAATAACGATAAAAGATTTTAGTGAAAAGATTGGAAAACCTGTAACTGAAATCGTAAAGAAACTTATGCTACTAGGTATTATGACAACTATTAATTCTAATATTGACTATGAAGTGGCAGAGCTTGTGGCAAGTGATTTTGGAATAACATTAGAACTTAAACTTGACAAATCTTATGAAGAAAAATTAATAGAATCTGCCTCTAGCCAAGATGACGAAAAAGATTTAGTTAAACGACCACCAATTGTAGCTGTTATGGGGCATGTGGACCATGGGAAAACATCACTTCTAGATGCTTTTAGAAAAACAAATGTTGTTGCAGGGGAAGCTGGAGGTATTACTCAAAGTATAGGTGCATATCAAATTTCATTTAATGGTGAAAAGATAACATTTATTGATACTCCTGGTCATGCAGCATTTACTCAGATGCGTGCTAGGGGTGCTAAGGCAACCGATATTGCTATACTAGTTGTCGCTGCTGATGATGGGGTTATGCCACAAACCATAGAGGCAATAAATCATATCAAGGCAGCCAATGTTCCAATTATTGTTGCTATGAATAAAATGGATAAACCAGAAGCTAATCCAGAAAGGATAAAACAACAACTCGCAGAAAATGGTGTTTTACCTGAAGAATGGGGTGGAGATGCAATATGTGTTCCAATTTCAGCAAAAACTGGTATGGGACTTGATGAATTGAAGCAAACTATTCTTCTTGTAAGTGAAATGCTTGACCTTAAAGCAAATCCGAATAAGAAAGCAACAGCTGTTGTTATTGAAGCCGAGCTTGATAAAAATAGGGGGCCTGTTGCTTCAATTATTGTTCAAAATGGAACACTGCATGTTGGCGATTCTGTTATGTCTGGTATAACCTATGGTAAGATTCGAGCAATGTTTAATGATAAGGGTAAATCAGTTAAAGAAGCTGGGCCATCAACTCCTGTAGAAATTCTTGGTTTTAATGATGTGCCATCATCTGGTGATGAAATTTATGCAGTAGGAGAAACTTTATCTAAGCAGGTTATTCAAGAACGTATAGATAAAATCAAAAAGGAACGTGCATCTCATTCATCAGGTGTCACACTCGACAACTTTATGAATAGAGTTCATGAAGGTAATCTTAAAAACCTTAATATTATAATTAAAGCTGATACAATGGGGTCTGTTGAGGCATTAAAATCAGCTTTACTTGCAATTAGAAATGAAGAAGCAAAGGTTAATATTATTCATAGTGGTGCTGGTGCAGTAACTGAAAGTGATGTCGTCCTTGCACAAACAACAGATTCAATTATTATTTGTTTTAATCAAAAACCCGTTGCAAAGGCAAAAAATCTTGCGGAATCATCAAAAGTTCAGATAAAGGAATATAAGATAATTTATGAAGTTGTCGATGATATAACTGCAGCTATAAATGGTATGCTTAGTGTTAAATATGAGGAAAAATATATTGGCAGCGCAGAAATTAGAATGGTATTTAAACTATCAACCGCAGGTAAAGTTGCAGGTAGTTATATAAAAGATGGTAAAGCAACAAGAAATGCAATAGCAGTTGTAAAACGTGGTAATGATGAACTTGGGAAAACTACTGTTGAATCATTAAAAATTGTGAAAGATGAAAAAGCTGAAGTAAATAAGGGCTTTGAATGTGGTATTAAACTTAAAGATAATATTGACTATAAAGAGGGTGATACAATCGATTTCTATATAAAAGAAATTGTTAAGAGATAACAAAATTATTTTGTAAATACCAAAAAATTAAGTATAATTAAGAGAGAGTAAATTCTCTCTTAAGTTTTTTTATAAGGAGAAAATATGTCAATAAGATTTGATAGGGCAAACAGCCAACTACAAAAAGCAATAGGTTATATTATTCAAAATAAACTAAATGACCCAAGATTGAGTCCAATGATTTATGTAAGTGAAGTTAATGTGACTCCTGATTTTAAATATTGTAAAGTAAAAATTTCTTATGATAGTGATAATCAAGATGAGCTTAATGAAATTATAAAAATTCTTCAAAAATCAGAGGGCTTTATAAAAAATGAACTTGCACATTCTCTTAAAATGCCTTCAATTCCAAAACTTATATTCGAATTAGATAAGGGGACAAAAGCAGAATTAAGGATTAATGAAATTTTAAACAAATTAAATATTCCAAAAGAAGATAATGAGGATAAAGATGAATGATAGCTTAAAAAAGATTGCAGAAGTTATAAAAAAGTCTACTAGTATAGCACTGCTCACTCATATTTATCCAGATTTTGATGCTTTAGGTTCAGCATTATCTCTATACTATGGATTTAAGCAACTTGGGAAAAATGTAAATATTTTTATTTGTGATAAGTTAAGCGAAAAACAGAAATTATTAGTAGATGAAAGTGTTGTAGAAAAACAATGTAATTCTAGTTTATTTGACTTATTTATATCAACTGATACACCTTCAAAAAAAAGACTCGGCACTTATTCTGAAAATTTTATGAAAGCCCAAAATAGTATAGTTTTAGACCATCATAAAAACGATGGCTTAAAGGGAACATATAACTATGTTAATACAAATTCAAGCTCATGTAGTGAAATAAGCTACAAACTTTTAAAGACGTTAAATGTGCGCCTAACAGAAGAAATAGTTTCTCTTTTATATATGGGACTAAGTGCTGATACGAACTCCTTTACTAATTCAAATACAAATAAAGACTCGCTATATATCGCTTACAACCTTATAAAACTTGGGGCAAACGTATCTTATATAAATGAAATTCAATATAAAACTCAAACACCAAAAGAAATTGAATTAAAAAAGTATCTCTATAATAACTACAAGATTGAAAATAATATAGCTTATTGTTTACTTAGTTATCAACAGCTGCAAAAATTAGGTGCTGTAAAAGCTGATTGTGATTTTTATAGCAGCGAACTTATTTCATTACAAGGGGCAGATATTTCATTTAGTCTTATTGAATCTTCAAAAAATTATTATGAAATTTCTTTTAGGTCAAAAACTGGATATGATGTTAGAACGATAGCTGAACAACTTGGTGGTGGAGGACATTTGTGTGCTGCTGGTGCAAAAATTCAAGGTGAATCTATAAATTATGTAAAAGATATAATTATAAATACTATAAAAAAGTTTGAGAACAAAATATGAGTTTGAATGGAATTATATTGATAAACAAAGAACGTGGTATATCATCTAATAGTGTTGTAAATAAAGTAAAATATTTATTAGGTGCAGACAAAGCAGGACATCTTGGAACCTTAGATGTATTAGGGGAAGGTTTGCTTCCTGTCACCTTAGGTAAAGGCACTAAATTATTTGACTTTTTTTTAAACAAAGATAAGACATATAAAACTGTATTTAGATTTGGTTATACCACTTCTACTCTTGACTTAGAAGGGGAAATTACAAATAAAAATGATAAGATTATAACCATAGAAGAATTAAAACAAGTGCTTAAAAATTTTATTGGAAAACAAAATCAAATGCCACCAATATATTCCGCAAAGAAAATTAATGGTAAAAAGGCATATCAACTTGCTAGAAATGGTATAAGTAAGATAGAACTTAAACCAAAGGAAATTGAAGTATATTCTATTAGTTTAAATAAACAATTAGATATAAATACATTTGAACTTAATATAAATTGTTCAAGTGGAACATATATTCGTTCATTATGTCGTGATATTGCAAGTAATTTATCAACATTTGGAGTTATGTTGAGTATACAACGCACTAGATGCGGGGATTTTTTTATAGAAAACTCTTATACACTTAACGATATTAAAAATAGTAATTATAAAATTATTAGCCTTGATAGTGTATTTGACTTTAGTAAAATTACTTTATCTCAAATAGAAAGAGATAAACTTTTAAATGGTGCTATAGTTAAATATAATGCTAAGAATGGGTTATATAAAGTATACTTTAATGATGAATTTCTAGGTATTGTAGAAGTTAATGAAAATTATATGAAATTTAAACTTCGGCTAGTATAATTGTATAATCACAAATTTGTGAATTAAAAACAATCTTTAAATTTAAAGATATAAAATATCAAAAAAAATTTATAAATGTTAAAATAAATGTTAAAAAAAGATATTAAATAAAGGGAGATAAACAATGGTATTATTTGGACCATCAGGTTGTGGAGATGAATTCTATAGCCAAGGGCATAAAACTATTTTAGAAGTTCCAGAGTGGATAAAAAACTATGGCTTAGATGCTTATGAATATTCTTTTGGACATGGCTATCAGATGTCAACTGAACTTGCTAAAAAAGCCGGGGAACTTTTTAGAGAATGTAAAATTAAATTATCTTTGCATGCTCCATTTTACATAAATTTTGCAAATCCTGACGAAACGATGTTTCAAAAAACACAAGGTTACATTTATACAGGTATCAAATTTTTACGTGCATTTGGAGCTGACAAAATGGTATTTCACCCGGCATCTTGCGGTAAACTTGAAAGAAAAGATGCTATTGAATTAACAACAAAAAGATTTGAAGAAACATTTGGACAATTAGAAGCTGATGGACAATTAGATGGATTGTTTTTATGTCCTGAAACAATGGGTAAAACAATGCAAATAGGCACTTATAAAGAAGTTGTTGATTTATGCACAACAAACAAACATCTTGTTCCTACATTTGATTTTGGACATATTAATTCATTAGAACAGGGCTCGTTAAAAACCAAAGATGATTTTAAACGAATTTTAGATTATTCACTTGAAAAACTTGGGTATGAGCGCACAGATAATTGTCATATTCATTTTTCTAAAATTCAATTTGGTCCTAAAGGAGAAATTAAACACTTAAATTATGACGACATTATTTATGGGCCAGAATTTGATTTTCTTGCTGAAATTTTAATAGAATATAATTTATCTCCACGTGTTATATGTGAATCAATGAGTAAAATGCCAAACGATGCTTTGATTATGAAAAAAATTTATCATAAATTGCTAGACAAATAATGATTTATATGATAAAATATAAAAGGTTAAATTATAATTAAGGAGATTGATATGGTATTTGCAGGAGATTTTAGAAAAGGAACTACTTTTGAATGGGACGGAGCAGTGTATTCCGTAGTTGAATTTTTACATGTTAAACCAGGGAAGGGTTCTCCATTTGTTAGGGCAAAGTTAAAAAATGTTATGACAGGTCAAGTAAAAGAAACTACTTTTAATCCATCTGATAAATTCCAAATAGCTGTTATTGAAAAAAAGGAAATGACATACCTATACAATGATGGTGACATTTATTATTTTATGGACACAGAAACTTATGACCAAATTCCTCTAAATAGAGATAGTGTTGAAGATGCCTTAAACTTCGTAAAGGAAAATGAAAATTGCACAATGTATTTTTATAAAGGTAACCCATTTGCTGTTTATGCTCCAAATTTTGTAGAGCTTGAAGTAATTGATTGTGAACCTGGAATTCAAGGTGATACATCTAAATCAACAACTAAACCGGCAAAAGTTGAAACAGGTTATGTTCTTAATGTTCCTTTATTTATCAATATAGGAGACAAAATAAGAATTGATACTCGTGATGGAAGTTATATGGAAAGAGTAAAATAATTTTAACAATAATAAATGAAAGACATGGCAAATTATAATAGCCATGTTTTTTTTATGCAAACTTTCAGATACTCTGGAATATTTTACTTTTACCAATAAATAAAATTTACAAACTATACTGGTGAATTTTATTTTTAAAAAAATAGTTATATGATAATTTTTTTATTAATTTAATTTTCATTTTAATTATTTTATTTTCTGAATACTTTTGTTTTTATAAGTAAAATTTGACTATATTTGTCGTTATCGTATTGATAAAATTATGTAAACATACATTATGGCAAGGAGATGAGAATGCTGGAAAAAATCTTGCCTGATGAAGTGTTTAATATTTTAGCTAAACAGGTAAATTTTAAATCTATAAATGAGATAAGAATTAGAACTGATAAGCCAATTGTTCTTCTTATTGGAAGTCGAAGAACATTTTTATCAAACAATGGAACAACTTCAAACATTAAAGAAGCTATCTTTGCAAATAAAATTATGGTTGAAGATATTATTTTTAGAGCAAGCGAATGTTCTATTTATTCTGTAAATGAGCAAATCAAAAAGGGGTTTATTGTAACTAAGGGTGGGATAAGGCTTGGAATAGGAGGTGATATAGTTGAAGAGAATAATACAATAAAAACAATGACTAATTTTTCAAGTGTAAATATTCGCCTTCCACACGAGGTTAAAAATTGTAGTTTGCCTGCCTTTGACTATCTTATAGATGAAAATAAAGTTTATAACACCTTAGTTATGTCTCCACCAGGGGCCGGCAAAACTACCTTTTTAAGGGATTTTATCGGACAACTTTCAGAAAGAAATTATGCTTATAATGTGCTTGTTTTAGACGAAAGAGGAGAACTTGATATAGGAACTTTAGGTTGTATCGGTAACTTTTCAGATAAAATATCTTTTGCAAAAAAAACTGTTGGTTTTGAAAATGGTATACGTTCACTCAGTCCAAATATAATTGTTACTGATGAACTTGGGCAGGAAGAAGATATTGAAGCTGTAAATTATGCCGTAAACTGTGGAGTAACAGTTTTTGCATCTGTTCATAGTGATAGTATTGATAGTTTTTTAAAGAAACCTAACTTTGAAAAAATTATTAAAAATAAGTTGTTTCAGCGTTATGTATTGTTATCTATGGAAAATGGACCCGGAACGATTGAGGGAATTTATAATGAAAATTTTTCAAGAGTAAGATTATAGGAGAGAAATATGAAATATATTTTACTGATTTTATTAGTTTGTGCTACATCATTTATTGGATATACATTTTCAAAAAAATATCGAATTAGGGCAAAATTTTTTCAATCATTATTATATCTATGTCAAAAATTTGATATTGAAATAAACTTTTCTCGTGAAAGACTTAAAAAAATTTTTGAAAATTTAGACGAAAAAAATAAAAGTAATTTAAAAGGTATTGATAAAAACTTTATTTCATTTATTGATAAAGAAGTTTCACTTGAAAAAGAAAACCTTTTTAAAGGTATACCATTTTTAAAAGAAGATGAGAAAGACTTGATATATACTTTTTTTAAATCACTCGGAAGAAGTGATGTTGATAGCCAATCTAAGGAAATAAAAAATTTTCAATCAAGATTTGATGCAATAGTCACACAAACAAATGCCGAAAATAAAAAATATGGTTCTTTAACAATGAAACTTGGTATTATTGCAGGACTTCTTCTTGTTGTGATTTTTATATAGGTGAGTTATGGACGTAGAAATTATTTTTAAAATAGCTGCTGTTGGAATTTTAACGGCTATTATTGGACAGATATTAAAACAGACAGGAAAAGATGAAATAGCCACAATTGCAACATTAGCAGGTCTAATAATTGTGCTTATTATGGTTTTAAATCTTGTAGGAGATTTATTTTCAACACTTAGAACAATCTTTAATTTTTAGGAGAATATGGAAGTTATTTTTAAAATCATAGCAATTGGTCTTGTAACTTGTCTTGCAACTATGGTGGTAAGACCAGTTCGTTCAGATTTTGCAGTAATTATAGCTATCGTTGGTGGGTTGATAATTTTATTTATGGTTATCAATTATTTGTCGTCTGTTTTTGATGCACTCCAGAGTATTATAGGTCTTACTGGGTTAAACTCTGGGTTATATACCTTACTTTTAAAAATTATAGGAATAGGGTATCTTATAGAATTTACAGCAGGTATATGTTCTGATACTGGGAACTCAAGTCTTGGTGATAAGGTATTACTAGGTGGTAAAATTATAATACTAGTTATGGCTCTTCCAATTATAACTAATATACTGCAAATTATAATGGAGTTGTTGCCATCATGAGATATTTTAAATATAAATTTTACAAAAATAAAAAAGTTAAATATAAATACTTCATAATTATACTTTTTATATTATTTTGTCCAACAATAGGCAAAATAACTACTTATTCAGAAAATATAAATTCTTCGTCAACAACTGACGAAAATTTAGAACAAGAATTAGAAGATGAAGTGCAGGAACAAATAAATGAACTTGATTTTTCATCACTAGAAGAGTTGTTACAAGCATTATCAGATGGTGAACTTGCAATTTTTGGCGGAAGTAGTTTTATTGAGAAACTAAATAATTTATTAAAAGGGAATTTTGAAGATGGGTCAAGCCTTTGGACATCTATTCTTACAATTTTTTTTGAAAATCTTTTATCTCTTTTGCCAATCATTTCTATCATCATAGCAGTATCTTTAATTGGAAGTATGTTGCAGGGACTTAAGCCGTATAATAATGGAAAATCTATGGCAAACATAATCCACTTTGTAACCTATGGGATTATAGTTGTATTGGTTCTTTCTATAACTGTCAAAATGGTCACAACGACTACAAATACAATAGGAAATATAAAGGCACAGATGGACGCAATTTTTCCTATTCTTTTAACTCTTTTAACAGCTATTGGTGGCACAGCATCAACAACAGTATATCAACCCGCGATGGCTCTACTTACAGGAACAATCTTAAATCTTTTCACATACATCTTGCTTCCAATCTTTATATTTTCAGTTGTTTTTAGTATCGTTTCCAATCTTTCAAATAGTATAAAACTGGAAAAATTTACATCTTTTTTCAATAGCACCTTTAAATGGCTTACAGGTTTAATATTTACCATATTTACAGCATTTTTATCCATTCAAGGAATTACCGCTGGTTCTATTGATGGCATATCTATAAGAACAGCCAAGTATGCAATAAAATCTTATATACCAATTTTAGGTTCATATATTAGTGATGGCATGGGAATTATATTGCTATCATCAAATTTAATTAAAAATGCAGTGGGTGCAGCGGGACTTTTTATGCTACTTGCAACAATATTATCACCACTTATTGAACTAATTTTGTTTATGCTAGCACTTAAACTTATTGCAGGTATTATAGAGCCACTAGGTAATAAACAAATAGCCAATTTTATTTCTTCTCTATCAAAAAGTATGGTGCTTTTAATAGTTTTGATAATTGGTATAGCATTTATTTACTTCATTATGCTAGGACTTATAATGTGCTCGGCTAATGTGCTATAAGGAGGATAATATGCTAAATGAATTTTCAACATGGATTATTTCAGTAGCAGGTGTTATATGTCTTTCTGTTCTAGTTGAGCTCGTTCTGCCTGAAGGTCAAATAAATAAGTATATTAAAGGCATTTTTTCTTTTGTTATAATTTTAGTTATAATAATGCCCATACCAAAACTCTTAGGAACTAATTTGGATTTTTCGAATATTTTTGATTATGATGAAATACAAGTTGATAATGACTATATATATCAGTTAAATCTAGATAAATTAAATGATATTAAAGAAAGCATAGAAGAAGATATAAGTTCGCGAGGCTACCAAAATGTGAAAATATATTTGAATTGTAATATTTTTGATAATGCATTGCAATTTAATTCTATTTTTGTCGATTTGACTAATTTAGTAATATCTGAGAATGCAGAGCATAAAAATATAACAAAGATAAAGCAAGATATAACACAAATTATAAATGGTTATATAGAAATCAGTGAGGAGGACATCTTATATGATGGTTGACTTTAAAGAAAAGTTTAAATTCCTTTTTGAAAAAATAAAAAAAATTAAACATATAGAAATTTATCTAGCAGTTGGACTAGCTGTCATAATAGCCATAATGTATTTTACAACCCTAAAGTCTCCAGAGAACGGCACATCGACAGAAGACGACAATATTGACGCAACTTTTTCTTCTTCGCAGGAATATGCAAGCTATATTGAGAATAAACTTGAAAATGTGATTACCACAGTAAAAGGTGCAGGCAAAGTCAATATTCTTATTACACTTGAAAAAGGATTTGAATATATCTATGTCACTGAAGAAGAAACACGGACAACTTCTAATGGCACAATAGTAACAACAGCAACCGTAGTTATGGTTGATGGAAAGCCTATACTTCAAGAGGAAATCTATCCTGTTATCAGTGGTGTAGTGGTAATCGCAGAAGGGGCAGAAGATATTTCTGTTAAAATGAATATTATTTCAATTATTCAAACAGTGATAGATATAGATAGTTCTAAGATAAATGTGATTGAAGGATATTAAAAGGAGAGATTATGAAAAAAAGAACAAAAATTATTATAATAGCTGCAATGGTTTTACTCTTGGGAGTCACAGGTTATTTGAATGTTATGCTTAATAACTCAGTATCTAGTAATAATGACGAAACTGCTACAACTTCAAGTTATTTTCAAACCTACAGGTCAGATAGAGAATCAACAAGAGACCAAGAAATGTTATATTACGATGCAATCATTTCAAGTGAAAGCTCAACAGCAGAGGCTATAGCAACAGCAGAAAGTGCTAAGCTTGCTCTTATTGACCAGATGGAACAAGAACTTGTTGTTGAAGGTCTTATTAAAGCAAAAGGATTTGAAGATTGTGTTATAACAATATCTGACTCAAATGTGAATGCTGTTGTTAAAGCAGAAGAACTTACATCAACAGAAGTAGCTCAAATAGTTGAAATTATACAATCTCAACTTGAAACAGGAATTGAAAATATCAAAATTATTCCAGTAGAATAATTGCAAAAATATATGAATATGTGTTATAATACAAAAGAATAGGAGTTAACAATGGCAAAAACAAATACCACTTTACCAAAAAAAGGGAA
This sequence comes from uncultured Clostridia bacterium, assembly GCA_944351415.1. Classification (GTDB taxonomy): domain Bacteria; phylum Bacillota; class Clostridia; order Christensenellales; family UBA1242; genus Caccovivens. The sequence continues at coordinate 25,740 of CALVPQ010000002.1, forward strand.
AGTTGAAATTGATAGAGATATACTTTTATCAATTATCAATCTTGCTACAAAGGAAATAAATGGCGTTGAATCTTTAACAAATGACTATCTTCCATTTTATAAAAAAATGGCAAAGCCTAAGAGTGAAGGTGTAAACATACAGTTTGACACAAATGGGATTGTGAACGTTGATGTTTATATAAGAGTGTTTATAGGTTATAGTGTGCCAGATGTGGCATTTAGAGTTCAAGAAAATATAAAGAATGCATTAAATACTATGGTAGGGATAAAACCAGGCAAAATAAATGTTCATGTTTATGGTGTTGCTTGTGACGAGGAAATACAATGAGAGCTTATGCTAGAGAACTTGCTTTTCAATTGATTTTTGAAAGACTTTTCGTTAAAGAGAATTACTCAGACGAAGAGTTTTTTGCATCATTAAAGAAAGATGATGATAAGAATTTTGTAAAGGAAATTCTTTTAAAATACGAAGAAAATAAGGATTATGTGCAAAAAATAATATCTTCAAACTTAGTGGGATATGAATTAAATAGAGTATATAAAGTTGATTTAGCCCTTTTATGTGAAGCAATTACTGAAATAAAATACATTAAAACACCTTACAAAATAGTTATAAATGAAATTGTTGAACTTGCAAAAAGGTATTCAACTGAAAAGAGTGGTAGATTTATCAATGGTGTTTTATCTTCTATAGTTAAAACTTTAAATGTTACCAAAAAGGAACAATAAATGCAAGAGGCCATAACCGTTTCAAAACTAAATACTTATATAAAACAAATTTTTGATGCTGAAGAACTTCTCCACAATATATCTGTTGTTGGAGAAGTTTTTGGTGTAAGTTTATCTAGAAATGTTATTTATTTTTCATTAAAAGATGAGAATGCAACTTTATCTTGTGTATGTTTCTATCCTAACTTTATCAGCAACATTATAGAAGGCGATAAGATTATCGTTACCGGTTCACCGAATTATTATATCAAGGGCGGAAAACTTAATTTCAATGTAAATAAAGTTGAAAAAGTTGGACAAGGAAAACTTTATGAAGAATTTTTAAAATTAAAACAAAAGCTCCAAGACGAAGGACTATTTGATTTATCGCATAAAAAAAATATACCTAAGGATATAAAAAGAATAGGTGTTATAACTTCACGTGAGGGTGCAGTTATTCAGGATATTAAAAATGTAGCATGGCGAAGAAATCCAAGTGTTGATATTGTTCTTTATAATACTAAGGTTCAGGGCTTAAATGCTGAAAATGAAATAGCACATGCTATTGATGTTATGGGGAAATACAATAAAATAGATGTTTTGGTTGTAGCACGTGGTGGTGGCTCTCTAGAAGATTTGTGGGCTTATAACACTGAAGTAGTTGCAAGAGCAACCTATAATTGCTCTAAACCAATTATATCTGCAGTTGGGCATGAAACAGACTTCACAATTATAGATTTTGTAAGTGACCTACGAGCCCCAACACCTTCTGCGGCTGCAGAACTGCTGACCTTCTCTCTAGAGGATAAAAAGGCTGAAATGTGGGGATTATTTGATACATTTTATAAAACAACAGAAAACTTCATTAAACAAGAACAAAATAAATTTAGTATGCAAAATGTTAGATTGTCAAATAATATAGATAAACTGCTTATAAATGAATACAACCTTTTAGATAATAAAAGAAATAAAATTTTAAAACACATAGATAATTTTATTAATCAAAAATATTATGAATTAGGACTAACTGAAACAACAATAAATAAAATTGACCCAAATTTTATTCTTCAAAAAGGATATGCAAAGATTGAACAAAAAGGGATAAGTATAAATAAGCTAGAAAATTTAGATTTAAAACATAAAATGACTATTAATTTTTATGATGGTAAAGTAGATGCAATGCCAATAGAGAATAAGGAGAATTAAATGGAACAATTAACTTATGAAGATGCTACAAAAGAATTAAATGAAATCATAGAAAAAATTGAAAGTGGAACTCTTGCAATAGATAAGACAATAAAATTGATAGAGAGAGCAAGGGAACTCATGCTTTTCTGTTACAAAGAGCTTGATAGGGCGAAAGGAAAATTAACAGAGATTAAAGAAACTCTTGATACTTTAGATGAGGTTTAATTTTTTTATTATTAAATATCTTTTCTAAAATCATTAACATATAACATTAAATTAAATCATATATTACCTTGTGAAAAGACAAAAAAAAGTATCTATTTTAAAATTTTCTAAAAAAAAATATTTATGGGCTTTTAGAATGTTTTTTATTGCTGTAAGTATGTCTATGTTTTTTGGATTTCTAAGCCAAGTGATGTTATCAAATATGGGAATTTTGATGGCAATATTAGGAATAGTTATTTTTATAATGATTGCTGTTATTTTTGATATGCTTGGAATTGCCGCAACTTCAGCAAATTTAACAACGTTTAAACAATGGGAAAAGGAAAAGAAATTAGGTGCAGATATAGGTGTGAAACTATGCGAACACTCAGAAAAAGTATGTTCATTTTGTGCTGATGTTGTAGGAGATATATGTAGCACACTTTGTGGAGCGGGAGGAGCTTGTATTGTTATGGCAATAACAAATAACATAACAAATTCTAATATTATAATGCTTATTTCAATAATAACATCAGCTTTGATAGCTGGTTTTACAATATTTTTTAAGGCAATTATGAAAGAAAAGGCACTTAAAAATTCTAATAAGATAATTTTGAATTTGGGCAAATTTTTAAGTAAATTTTTTAAAGTATAAAAGTAAGCTTAAATTTTAAGAAAAATAATTTTTTTAAGAAAAATGATTGACAAAACAAAATCATTATGCTATAATCTATGCATGAAAGTAGAAGTTCCACTTCTCACCAGTCAGCAATATAGCTAGATTTGGTAAAAACTTAATTATTATAATCATAAGTTTTTTTGGTGGAATTTTATGCTTCCATCAAATTTTTTATTTAAAAGGGGAATACAACTATTTTTAAGGAATTATTAATTAACGAACAAATCACAGCACCACAAGTTCGTTTAATAGGAGAAAACGGAGAACAACTTGGAATATTATCAAAAGATGAGGCTTTAGCAATAGCTGAAGAACGTGGCTATGACCTTGTTTTAATGTCAGGCGGAACCAATCCACCTGTATGCAAAATATTGGATTATGGAAAATTTAAGTATGATGCATTAAAAAAAGATAAGGAAATAAAGAAAGCTCAAAAAATAATAGAAACTAAGGAAGTAAGACTTTCAATGACTATAGAAGAACATGATATTGCATATCGTGTTGCAAGTGCAACTAAATTTCTAAAAGAAGGCAATAAAGTTAAGGTTACTTTAAGAATGAAAGGTAGGGAGCAAGCTTATGTGAAAAAAGCTATAGAAGTTGTTAAGGAATTTTGTGCTCGTCTTAGCGATATTGGAACAATTGATAAGGAACCAGAGCTTCTAGGTAGAAATATTTTTGTAGTTGTAAGTCCTAAAAAAACAAAATAAAAGGAGAGAAGTATTATGCCAAAACAAAAAACACATAGTGGTTGCAAAAAACGTTTTCATGTAACTGCAAATGGAAATGTTAAATTTGCAAGACCAGGGAAAGGACACTTCCTTACAAAAAAATCACAACAAAATAAAAGAAAATTAAGAAAGGGATCTTATATTTCAGGAAAGAATGCACAAAACATCAAATCCCTTTTAGCTAAGTAGGAGGTCTAAGATGAGAGTAAAAAGAACAGTTAATGCAGTAAAAAAACGTCGTTCTATATTAAAAAGTGCAAAGGGTTACAGAGGTGCTAAATCTAAGCTTTATAGAACAGCTAAACAACAAGTTATGAGAAGCGGACAATATGCCTATGTTGGACGTAAGATTAAAAAGAGAAATTTTAGAGCATTATGGATAACAAGAATAAATGCTGGTTGCAGACAAAATGGAATTTCTTATTCTAAATTTATTGCTGGACTTAAGAGTAAGGGAATTGACCTTAATAGAAAAGTTCTTGCAGATATGGCAGTAAGAGAACCAGAAACTTTTGCAGCACTTGTAGGGCAAGTTAAATAATGCTTACAAAGTTAAGCAAAAACTTAATAAAAGAAATAAAGAAGCAAAAACATGAAAAAAGTTATTTGCTTTTTTTGGATAACATAAAGATAATTAAAGATGCACTATCTATGGGGCTAAAGCCTAAATTTTTGTTAACCTGTGACGAAAATCTTATAACTGAAGAAATATTATCATTTTTAGATAAAGACATAATTTTTATAGTTGATTATAGAACAATAGAACAGTTATCAGACAGTAAAACACCACAGGGTGTGGTATGTATTATAGAATACACACCACATATAGTAGAAAAACCAAAAACTAATTATTTAATTATTGATGGTTTGCAAGACCCTGGAAATGTTGGTTCTTTAATACGAACTGCGGCTGCCTGTGGTTTTGATTATGTTTATTTAATAGACAGTGTAAAGGTCACAAATTCTAAGCTTATTAGAAGTAGTGTTGGAACGATTTTTAATGTTAAAGTTTTTGAACTATCAAGAAAGCAGTTTATTGAAAAAATAAAAGAATGGCATTTAAAACTTTTAAAGGCAGATATGAATGGCACAAATATTTTTAGGTTTAACAATACTGAACAGATAGGTGTCGTTGTTGGAAATGAGGGTCAAGGTGTATCAAAAGAAATATCAGATTTGTGCTGTATGTCAATTTCTATTCCAATGAAAAATAATGTTGAAAGTTTAAATGCAGCAATATCAGGTTCTATTATAATGTATGAAATTTCAAAAAATAGTTTTGAAATATCATAAGACGTATATATAATGTTTATAGTTTTATGTTAGTTTAAGAGATTAACAAAATTTAAGGAGGCGCAAAATGTCAGGACATTCTAAATGGCATAACATACAAGCAAGAAAGGGAAAAAGCGATGCTGCTCGTGGAAAGATTTTTACTAAAATAGGAAGAGAAATAGCAGTTTGTGTTAAAGCTGGTGGGGCAGACCCTGTTTCAAACCCTAAACTTAAAGATATTATAGCCAAAGCTAAGCAAAACAATATGCCTAATGATACAATTGAAAGAAGTATAAAAAAGGCTGCAGGTGAACAAGGTGGTGTTAACTATGAAAGTTGCACTTATGAAGGTTATGGAACTGGCGGAGCTGCAGTTATAGTTGAATGTTTAACAGATAATAAAAATAGAACTGCTGGTGATGTGCGACACTCTTTTGATAAATTCGGAGGTTCTCTTGGTTCTACTGGCTGTGTAAGCTACTTATTTCAAAGAAAGGGTATTGTTGTAGTTGAAAAAAATGATAAAGTAGACAGTGATGAATTAATGCTTACAGCTTTAGATTTAGGAGCTATTGATATTGTTGAATATGATGATTCGTTTGAAGTTATTTGTTCGGCAAATGAACATTCAAAACTGAGTGATAATTTAGTAAATGCCGGTTACAATGTTTTAAGTGCAGAAACCACAATGGTTCCTGATAGCTATATTGACTTAGATGAAGAAAAATTATCTAAATTTTCAAAAATGATTGAAGCACTTGAAGATTTAGATGATGTTCAAGAAGTTTATCATAATGTAAATATTGACAATGAAAATTAGAAAATAAAAGAATTAACTATATTGATGAAGTAAAATTTTAAGTAGTTACTTTTAGTTTTTTCATAAATTAGTTAATTCTTTTTTTTTATTTATTTTACCTTATAAATTTTTTAATGGGTATTGATTATTTAGTTTATTTGTGTTATAATTCTCATATAAAGGAGAGTTTTATGGGGAGAAATTGGTATGCTGAATGGGAAGCAGAGAAAGAAAGACGTGAAGAAAAACTTTGGGAACAGATGCAAGAAGAAAATGAAAGAAAACGTTTAGAAGAACAGGAAAAACTTTCAAAAATAGAAAGTGCGGAATCAAAAATTAAATCTGAGCAAATATACTTTATTCCTGTTGGAAACGGTCGAGAACAGCTTTCATTTTTACCACCTGTTGATAAATCTCAAAAAGCTCAGACGTCAAAAAATGTTACAGAAGAAGAACAATACTTAGGTAACTAAAACGGTATTTATTAATACCGTTTTTTTATTTTATAATTAATCAATCAAGTATAAAAACTAATCTATTTTAATTTGACTTAAAATATAATTTATTGTAAAATATAACTATGATAATTTTAGGAATTGACCCTGGGTATGCAATAATTGGTTATGGAGTAATAGATAATTCGAAAAGCGATTCAGAAATGGTTTTGGATTATGGAGCTATCACAACTCCAAAAGAGGATAGCTTGCCAATTAGGTTAGAAGCGATAGAAACTAGCCTTAAGTTTTTATTTGATAAATTTAAACCTGACGTAGTAGCAATTGAAGAGTTATTTTATTTTAAAAATCAAAAAACTATTATTCAAGTTGCTCAAGCCAGGGGAGTTATAATTCTTGCTTGTCAAAAATATTGTGGTAAGATTTATGAATACACACCATTACAAATAAAACAAGCTCTTACAGGTCAAGGTAGAGCAGAAAAGGCTCAAGTTCAATATATGGTTAAGGCAATACTTGGCTTAAATTCAATTCCAAAACCTGACGATGCAGCTGATGCACTTGCTGTTGCTATTTGCCATAGCCAAACTAGTCCAAGTTTAAATCAAAATAAGGTTTAAGTTTCTAAAAAGGAGATAAAATGATATCATTTTTAATAGGAGTAATCGACGAAAAAAAAGAGAATTATTTAACAATAGATGTAAATGGTGTGGGCTATGAACTCACAGTATCAAACAATACATTAGTTTCATTACCTATGCCTGGTGAAAATGCAAAAATCTTTACTTTCCTTTCACTTAGAGAAGATGGGGTATCTCTATATGGTTTTTCTACTATTGAAGAAAGAGATTTATTTAATAAATTGATAACGGTAAGTGGAATAGGTCCAAAAGTTGCAATTACAATTCTTTCAGGGTTAAGTATATCAGACTTAATTATTGCTATTTCAAATCAAGATATAAGACTCTTATCAAAAATTAAAGGGCTTGGTAAAAAGACTGCTGAAAGGTTATGTTTAGAATTAAAAGATAAATTAAACATTCTTGATGTTGGTGCTAGCGATAATATGAATAACTTTGATATAAATTATAATGAAGACGCGGTTCAAATGGCAACAGATACACTTATAAGCTTAGGCATCAATAAAAATGAAGCTTATATGCTTGCTCGTTCTAATGCAGCAAATAATGCCACGGCGGAAGAAATTATTTCAAAATCACTAAGGGGGTATAAGGGCTAATGGAAGAAAATGAAAGATTTATTACAAGCACAAAAAACCTTACTGATGCTGAAATAGAAAACTCATTAAGACCAACAACGTTTGATGAATATATTGGGCAAACAAAAGTTAAAGAAGCTTTATCAGTTTATATAAAAGCAGCAAAATCACGAAAGGAGAGTCTTGACCATGTGTTACTTTACGGTCCACCAGGGCTAGGAAAAACAACATTATCACACATTATAGCAAACGAACTTGGTTCTCAATTTAAAGTCACTTCAGGCCCGGCTATTGAACATGCCGCAGATTTGGCGGCTATTTTAACTAATTTAAACCAGAATGATGTTCTGTTTATAGATGAAATACATAGGCTCAATAAAACTGTAGAAGAAATATTGTATCCAGCAATGGAAGATTTTGCTTTGGATTTTATTGTGGGAAAAGGTCCATCTGCAAGAAACATGCGCTTAAAAATAAAACCATTTACTTTAATTGGTGCAACCACAAGAGCAGGTATGCTTACAAATCCATTACGTGATAGATTTGGTGTTATTTGTAGACTTGAACTATATTCCACAGAAGAGCTGGCAGTAATAATAAATAGGTCAGCCAAAATTCTTGGAGTAAAAATTGAACAAGATGCCTGTATTGAAATTGCAAAAAGGTCGAGAGGAACACCTCGAATAGCAAATAGACTTTTAAAACGTGTAAGGGATTATGCCCAAGTTATTGGACAGGGACATGTTACAAAAGAAATTGCAAATAAAACTTTACAAATTATGGAAATTGATGAACTAGGTCTTGATACAATTGATAGAAAAATTTTATTATCTATAATAAATAAGTTTGGAGGAGGTCCTGTAGGATTAGATACATTGTCTGCAACAATAAGTGAAGATGCAACAACTATAGAAGATGTATACGAACCTTATCTTCTTCAATTAGGATTTATTTCAAGGACTCCTCGCGGAAGAATAGCTTTGGAGCCTGCGTATAAGCATTTTGGGTTATCTTATATAAGTAAGAGCTAAATATTTTCTTTTTAATAGAACAATTTAATTATAACATATAATAAAAACCAAATAAGCTATAAATTAATTATAGTAATTTAAAGAAGGTATAAAATGACTAACATAGACAATAAAGATTTATTTTTAAAAAGTAGCTATTATTATAATTTACCAGAAAAATTAATAGCACAAACTCCAATTGAGCCTAGAGATAGTTCAAGGCTCCTTATTTATCATAGAGCAAGCAAAAAAATAGAACATAAAGTTTTTCATGATATTATTGATTATTTAAAATCTGGAGATGTTTTAGTTATAAACAATACTAGAGTTTTACCTGCAAGACTTATTGGTTTTAAGGATACGGGAGCAAAAATTGAAATTTTACTTCAAAAACGTATTGATTTAACAAACTGGGAAGTCATAGCAAAACCATTTAAACGTTTAAATATTGGAACAAAAGTTACTTTTAGTGAAAATCTTTCATGTATCATAACGGATAAAAAAGAATATGGTAGTTGTAATATTCAATTCTTATTTGAAGGGGTTTTTGAAGAGCGGTTAGAAGAAGTTGGACAAATGCCATTACCACCATATATACACGAAAAATTAAAAGATAAAGAGCGGTATCAAACAGTATATTCTAAAATTGAAGGCTCATCTGCAGCTCCAACTGCTGGACTTCATTTTACACCTGAATTATTAAACAGAATTAAAGAAAAGGGGATTGAAATTGTTGAAGTGCTACTTCATGTTGGTCTTGGAACATTTAGACCAGTTAAAGAAGATAATATTTTAAACCATGGAATGCATAGTGAATATATTGAAATGACTGAATCTAATGCTGAAATTATTAATAAGGCAAAAAAAGAACAACGAAGAGTAATTGCTGTAGGAACAACGTCAGTTCGTGTTTTAGAGAGTTGTGTAGATGAACATGGAACAGTTATCCCTCAAAATAGGGAAACAGATATATTTATATATCCAGGTTATAAATTTAAAGTAGTCGATGCACTGATAACAAATTTTCACCTACCTGAAAGCACTCTTATAATGCTTGTGTCAGCATTTGCAGGGTATGATGAAACAATGAATATATATAATGAAGCCGTGAAAAAAGCATATAGATTTTTCTCTTTTGGTGATGCCATGTTTATTGATTAATCTATTATGCAATACATAATACTATATAATGTATTAATTATGCAATACATAATACTAAATATTTTTATTTTGTAATTTTATGGTAATATTTTTAAAGGAGATATAATGAACAAATTTAGTTACGAAATAATTAAAGAATGCCCACACACTCATGCAAGAGCAGGAATTCTTCACACACCACACGGAGATATAGAAACTCCAATCTTTATGCCTGTTGGAACCCAAGCAACAGTAAAAGGTTTAAAACCAGAGGACTTAAATGATGTTGGAGCTCAGATAATACTGTCTAATACATATCATTTATACCTAAGACCAGGGCATGAAATAGTTAAAGCTGCTGGTGGTTTACATAAATTTATGAATTGGAATAAACCTATTCTAACGGATAGTGGTGGATTCCAAGTTTTTTCATTAGCTTCTCTCAGAAAAATAAGTGACGAAGGAGTTGAGTTTAGTTCTCATATAAATGGCTCAAAGCATTTTATAACACCGGAAAAAGATATGAAAATTCAAGAGGCACTTGGTGCAGACATAATTATGGCATTTGACCAATGCACGGAAGCTGGGTGTTCATATCAAAAGGCAGTAGATGCCATGAGAGTAACAAAAATATGGCTTGAACGTTGTTATAAAGCACATCAAGAATCTGCTAGTTGTGATGAACAAATGTTATTTCCAATAGTTCAAGGGAATCTATTTAAAGATTTAAGAAAAGAATGTGTTGATTATTGCAAACCTTATGCTAAATGTGGAATAGCTATTGGAGGCTTATCTGTAGGCGAAGAAAAAAGTGTTATGTATGATATTTTAGATTTCTTGCACCCAATTTTGCCAAATGAACAACCACGATATCTCATGGGAGTAGGGTCGCCGGATTGTCTCGTTGAAGGATATGCTCGCGGTGTCGATATGATGGATTGTGTTTTACCAACAAGAATTGCTCGTAACGGCACAGCCTTTACTAAGAAAGGGAAGATGGTTGTTAAAAATGCTATATATAAAGCTGATTTTAGACCTATAGAAGAAGACTGTGATTGCTATACATGCAAGCATTATTCAAGAGCATATATTAGACACTTAATCAATGCAGGAGAAATGCTTGGAGCTGAGCTATTATCAATTCATAATTTGAGAAATCTTTTAAAATTAGCTCACGACTGTCGTGATGCTATACTAGGTGATTATTTTAAAGACTTTAAGGAAGAATTTTTAAGAAATTATGACTTATCAAAGTCAACCTTTTAAAATAAAGATTTTATTTCAAAAATATTTTTTATATTCTTTTGTAAACCACATTTTAAATCAAATCTTACTATTTTTATCCTAATCTTATTTTTATAAATATTGCTAAAAAATGCATTATTTATATGCTTTGTATTTTGTGTTAATATAATTTTAGTTATTTTTTTATAAATATTTATCATATAATATAAATGGAAAAGCAAGACTATTTCTATAATGGATTTATATATGTAAATATTAATAGAATTTAAAACTTTGAATAATTAATAAACTTAGGTTCATGAAGGTAATGTTTTTAATTTATTTTTCTATTAGAATTATTTGACAAATATTTCTTCATTTTGTATACTTATTATGGTAGATTTTTTCTATCTTAAAAAGGGGTTATAAATGAGCAGTTTAAGTATTTTATGTAATGCTGCTGTTACCGCCGGAGTCGTAAGTGGAATTATTGCCCTTATAATAGGAGCAATAGTTGGAGCGATAGTTTATAAAGTTGTCATAAATAAAAAAATTGACAAAAGTAAAACAAATGCTGTAAAAATTATAGAAGAGGCGTATGCAGAAGCAAAGAACATAAAAAAAGAATCAATGCTTGAGGCTAAAGATGAAGCACAAAAAATAAGAGAACAAGCAAATGATGAAGTAAAAGAAAGAAGAAGTGAAATTTTAAAACAAGAAGAACGTTTAAATCAAAGAGAAGAGTATATTACCAAAAAGGAGACATCTCTTGATGCAAAATCAGAGCAACTTGAAAACGAAAAAAATCAACTCGAAATCAATAAACAACAATTAAATGATAAAATCAAAGAGCAAGAAGAAGTTAAAGAACAGATGCTTGCTAAATTAGAAAAAATATCTGGCTTATCAAAGAAAGAGGCTAAAGATATTCTACTTGAAAATGTAACAGAAGAAGCAAAAAAAGATGCTGGTGTAATTATAAAAAGAATAGAAGACGAAGCAAGAGAAAATGCAGATAAGATAGCAAAAGATATAGTAGTTAATGCTATACAAAAATGTGCGACTGACCTTACTTCAGAAGCAACTGTAACATCTGTTCCTTTACCGAATGACGATATGAAAGGTCGTATAATAGGTAGAGAAGGTAGAAATATTAGGTCAATAGAAAGTGCTACCGGAGTAGAACTTATTGTTGATGACACTCCAGAATCAATTACAATCTCAAGTTTTGACCCAATAAGAAGGGAAATAGCAAGGTTAAGCCTTGAGAAATTAATACTTGATGGGCGTATTCACCCAGCAAGAATTGAAGAAGTTGTTCAAAAAGCAACAAAAGAAATAGAAAAAACCATTAAGGAAGCAGGCGAAGAGGCTTGTAATGAAGTTGGTATTTATAATCTTAATCCTGAACTTGTTAAAGTTCTTGGCAGGCTTAAATACCGAACTAGTTTTGGTCAAAACTGTTTGAAACATAGCATAGAAACTTCAATTATTGCAGGACTTTTGGCTACTGAACTTGGAGTTAATGTTGCTGTTGCTAAACGTGGTGGTCTTCTTCACGACATTGGAAAAGCTCTAGACCATGAAATAGAAGGAACACATGTATCAATTGGTGTTGATTTAACAAAAAAATACAAGGAGTCTGATGCGGTAATTCACTGTATTGAAGCACATCATGGAGATGTTCCGTTCCATAGTGTTGAAGCTGTTATCGTTCAAGTGGCTGATGCTATTTCAAGTTCAAGACCTGGAGCAAGACGAGAAAGTTTTGAAAATTATATTAAGAGATTGCAACAACTTGAAGGTATTTGTAACGATTTTAAGGGGGTTGAAAAATCTTATGCTATTCAAGCGGGTCGAGAAGTAAGGATTATGGTGAAACCTGAACAGATAAGTGATAGTGAATCAATCGTTCTTGCAAAAGATATTGCAAAAAGAATTGAAAATGAAATGCAATATCCTGGGCAAATAAAGGTTGTTGTTATACGTGAAAACAGAGTAACTGAAACAGCTAAGTAAAAACTACAATTATAATAAATTTTTAAATATAATAAATAAAACAAATTCTATATATGATAATAAACCATAATTAAAAATAATCTTAAAAAAACAGATAGTAAATATTTTATATTTCTATCTGTTTTTTCATATAACTTTAATTTTGTAATATTATATATTATGAATTTTATTTTAGATTTTTTTACTGAAAACTTTTATAATTGTGTATGGCTTCTTGTTGTTATTGTTGCCATCTGTCCAACTTTAGAGAGCAAAATTGCTATTCCTCTTGCTATGAATACTGCACTATGGGGAACTAATGCTTTATCTCCATTTTTTGCTTTAATTTTAAGCTTTTTAGGTTCATTGCTCCCAAGTTATATTATCATGTTTATCGTTCGTAAAATTAAATCAAGAACATCAGGCTTTATTATAAATAAATATTTAAAGAAATATATATCTAAAAGTAAAAATTTAGAAAATCATAAAAACAATTTTTTAAAATATTTTATGCTTACTGCCTTTATTTCAGTTCCTTTACCGTTAACAGGAGTTTGGACGGGTAGTTTAATAGCGGGCTTATCGAATTTAAACATCAACTATTGCTTTATATCAATTACAATAGGCTCTTTAATATCTGCTACAGCAATAACAATTCTTTGCACACTTTACGAAAATTCTATAACTTATATTTTAATGATTTCATTGGTGATAATTATATTATTTATGTTTATAGATTTGTTTATATCTTTGTTGAAACCAAAAATCAATAAAAATAAAGTATGAAAAAATAATTTTACCTCCAATATTTTACTAATAAATACCTTTTTAAATAATACCTAAATGGAAATGCTACAAAAATCAGAATTTGTAGAAGTATAGTTGTAGTTGCAAATTCTGCAAAAGCTTCAGGATTTAACCCACATATAAAATTTATTCCAATAACTAGAGCTATAAGTATAAACGTGATTAGCCACATTTTCCATTGTTGCAACATTGGATTAGGTATCCAACCTTGATATTTTTTATAATTATAAAATTTAACACAAACATCAATAACTAGTAATGCCGGTAAAAGTATGTATAGAAAATTAGTATTAGGATTAAGGTTCGATGTTTTTGCAAATATCGAATACAATACAACAGAGAAGATACTTGCAACGAAAAAGCAAATTAATGAAACTATCAAATAGATTTTGTTTGTATTATGTTCTGTCTTTTCTGCTGGTTTTTTATAAACACTAAATGATATATTCTGACCATTATAAAATTCCTTTAGGTCATTATAATCATATAGAGCATCATCTCTTATTTCTTCATAAGTTGAATCTTTTGTCTTTGAATATAATTTAGAAAGTATTTCTTTATGAGATGGGTCTATAGAAGTGTCACGTTTTGGAGGTGGCATTTTATAATTATCTCTTTCTCGGTTACTGATTTCATTAACAATTTTTAATCTAGGTGGTTCTATTTTTTTTGCATGTTCCAATTGAGCACCATCTATTCTGTTGGTTATAAACTTAGCATCATCTTTAACTGTAACATCAGTTTCATTTTTCTTCTTGTTTTCCAACGTCATATCTTGATAAGATTGTGTTTCTCGATTAAATCTATAAGACATTTTCTTCACATAATCAGTATTGCTGCTTTGAGTGTCATATTTATTTTTATTCTCTAAAATAGAGTTTTTAAATTCTTCAATATTTGATTTTGTTCGTGCATTAGATTCGCTGATAGGAGTAGGGTTATCCACAGTTATAGCTATTTGGTCCTCTGCAAAACTTTTCTTCCTTTTATACTTATTTATATCTTTAGAAATATCATATAAACGTCTATTATATTCTTCAACATCTTTACTAGTTAAAAAAACAGCATCATCTTTTTTATCTATTTCTTCTTGTTTTTTATCATTTTCTATATTTTCAAAATCATTATTGCTGATATTTTCACTTGCTTGCTCTATTTTATTGTCCTCATTATTTACTTTATCTATAAATTCATCTTTTTTATTACTATTAATATCTGTAGAAGTAAAGAGTGATTTAATAGAATATGTGTTGGTGTTTACTTTGTCCTCATAAACAACTTTTCCATTGTTTGTTTCATCTTCTTTTTGCAAAAGGGGAGAGTCATTGTCTGAATTAAACTTTTTGTTTTCACTATCATCAACATCTGAAAAATCAAAATAGTCGTCACTATCAGTTTCACTTTCTTCGGTTTTATCCTGAAGTGAATTATCTATACTATTAACAGAAGGTTCATTTGTAGAATCATTCAAGTCTAATAAACTAATATCCTTATCAAACATATTTAGATTATTGGAACTAGTATTTACAATTTTAATATCAGTTTTAAACCCATTTTCACTGAAATCTCTAAACACATCAATATTATTTCTATCAAAATAATCTTTCAAATCTTGATAAAATATTCGACCTTTTTCTGTTATTGAATAATATTTTCTATTTGGCCCTAAATCACTGCTTTTTAGATATGAAGAAACATAGCCTTGTTTTTCCATTCTAGTCAAATTTGAGTAAACACTAGGCTTCTTCAATTCTATTCTTCCATTGGATTTTTTATAAATCTCGCTTATAAAATCAAGTCCATAAAAATCGCGTTCCAATAGACAATTTAATATTAAAAAGGATAATTGACCTTTTGCATATAAATCCATAAAAACCTCTTATAAAATGATTATAATCCAATATTTGATATTAGTCAACAAATTTTAAAATTTTATTAGGTAAAATTTAATTAAGTATTATGCATGACATAATACTTAATTAAATTGCAAAATCTTTTTTATTTAGTTATAATATTAATTATGATTAAAGTGATAAAAGGTAAATATAAAAATATAAGTTTAAAAGTTGATTATGATTATAACTTGATTGTGAAAGCTCCTAAAAAGGTTTCAGATTCATTTATTCAAAATTTTATAATATCAAAACAAACGTGGATAGATAAACAAATAATAAGACTTACGGATATAAAAGATTTTAGAAAAAATTATAATTTTAAAGACTTTGTGTATCTATTCGATAAGGGAATAGAATGTAGAGAAAATAAAAAACAATTTTATGAAAATGCATTTTATTTCCAGATTATTCCGTTGGTAAAAACACTTGCAGAGCAGTGTAAATTATCCTATTCTAATGTCAAATTAACTAATTCTAAGAGGATTTGGGGGAGTTTAAACAACAAAAAAGAAATGAAGTTAAACTGGAAAATTGTTATACTGCCTAAAATATTGATTGAATACATCATTATACATGAACTTTGTCATGGAAAAGAATTTAATCATTCTAAGAATTTTTGGAAATTAGTATCATCATATATAAAAGATTATAAAATAAGGAAAAAACTATTAGAAAGATATAGTTTTCTACTTAACGAGAAACTATATTAATTTAAAAACTTGACTACATTATTATAATGAATTTATAAAAGGGAGATTTACATCATATTTAATAATTTTAGAGATAAAGTGAAAGTAGAATTTTAATATTGCTAGGGGGTATAATAAACAAATTTTAAAGGGGATAATTATGGTAAAAAAAATATGGCTTAAGCAATTTTTAATGCATACTACCATCTTATTGGCATCTTTTTATAATAGGTAGCAATTTTATATCTATTCGTAAAACACAAGTTTTACGAATAGATGAACGCATAATAGCCATATTTTTTAATCTATTTTGTTATTTTATAATAATTATTATTTTTGTATTTTTATTTATATTTAGCCAATTTAGTTTTATTCTTAGTTTTTTCTATTATATCTAATAAGCTTTTTTAAAATCTTATGGAAATAAGTCTATTATATTTTTATAAATAAGTCTATTATATTTTGTTTTTACTTATTATATAAAATCTTATTCATCATTTTATTAAAACCTAGTATGTTATTGCCACACACCTCATCTTTAAAAATCGTTAAATTAGTATCATTTATAGATTTAACATCTTTTATCGGTCTTATTGAAAGATAATTAATTATTTTAACAAACACTTTATAAATATCATCACCAAAATATAAATCTTCTGGACAAGAACACAAAATACTTTCCATAAATATTTGGTTACACATATTCCCATTTGTGTTATAATACATCGCATTGAATATCTTTAATATCTTTACAAAATTATCTCCTACAGCTTTTATTTTTTCTTCTAAATGTTTTACTCTTTCATCAATATTAATATTCACATAAACTTTCTTTTTTTCGTTATAATACTTAAATAACGTTCCATCATAACTTACAACATAAATATAAATTTTTGTATTTGAACCAAAATCATCTTTTCCAACTATTTGCAATAAGTTTCTATTCAAATATATTAGACTGGTTTCACTTAAATATTTTGCCACCGTATTTTGTAAATCTTCACTTAAGTCATATATTGTATATTTACTAGGATTAAAATTTATTTCTTCGCTTTTTAGATTTATATTTTTTTCTTTCTCTTTTTTCTTTCTCCTTTTACGTTTTTTTATAAAAGTCTTTCTATTTTCCCAAGCCCATTTGATTCTGTCTTTAAAACGTTTCCAAAAACTTGATTTTCTGCTTGTGTTTAATTCCAGCTGAACATTTTGTATACCAAGCAAATAAATAAAATCTGAACCATCAATAAAAGCACCACTAATAAGTTCATTAACTGGTTGTAAAACAATATTTTTAAGTGATAAAAATGAAACTTTTTCTGATAAATCCTTTAGTGCAGAACCAACAACATAATTGACAAGTTTATTTGTATTGTTTAAAAATTTTTTGTTTTCTTGTTCTGCGATATTAGAAATCATTTCTTTTGAGACATTTAAGTTTTGCATCTTTTTCCTTTATTAAGTTATCTATAAATAACTAAATGAGCTATATAAGTTTTCATTCAATTTAATTTATAATTATTAAATTATTTATTTTTAGGATAAATTTTTTCCATTCCGTCCATATAATTTCTCAAAACTTCAGGAATATTTACACTACCATCTGCATTAATATTGTTCTCTAAAAAGGCTATAAGCATTCTTGGAGGTGCAACAACGGTATTATTTAAAGTATGAGCATATTTTGTTCCTTCTGAAGTTTTAAATTTGATACCTAAGCGTCTTGCTTGTGCATCAGACAAATTAGAACAAGAACCAAGTTCTCCAAAATATCGCTTTTGTCTTGGACTCCATGCATTTATATCACAGGATTTAACTTTTAAGTCAGCCAAATCACCGCTACAACATTCCATAACTTCATGTGGAATGTTTAATGTTTGGAAAAATTCTGAAGATATTTGCCACATTTTATTATACCACGTCATTGAATCTTCTGGCTTACAAATAACTATCATTTCTTGTTTCTCAAACTGATGAACACGATAAATTCCACGTTCTTCAATTCCATGAGCACCTACCTCTTTTCTAAAACATGGTGAATAAGACGTTAATAATAATGGTAGATTTTCTTCTTTTAATATAGTATCTTTAAATCTTCCTATCATTGAATGTTCACTTGTTCCAATTAAGTAAAGGTCTTCACCTTCTATTTTATACATCATGTTATCCATTTCTTCAAAACTCATAACACCATTAACAACATCACTTCTAATCATAAAAGGTGGAATACAATAAGTAAAACCTTTTCTAATCATAAAATCTCTGGCATAAGATAAAATAGAAGAATGTAATCTGGCAACATCTCCAGTTAGATAATAAAACCCATTACCACTAGTTCTACGAGCACTATCTAAATCTAGACCATTTAAACTTTCGAGAATGTCTGCATGATAAGGAATTTCAAAATCTGGAACTTTTGTTTCTCCAACAGTTAATCTTTGCACATTTTCGCTATCGTCTTTACCAATAGGAACATCATCAGCAATAATATTAGGAATCGCCATCATATATTTTTTAAGTTCTTCAGAAAGTGTTTCTTCTTCTTTTTCTATTTCTTCAATACGTTTATTATTTGTAACAACTTGAGCTTTAATTTCATTGGCTTTTTCAATATTTTTTTCTTTCATTAAAATACCAATTTGACTACTTAAACTATTTCTACTAGCACGAAGGGAATCTCCTTCTTTTTTTAAATTTCTAATCTTTTCATCTAAAACAAGAACTTTGTCAACATATTCTAATTTATGTTCTTGAAACTTTTTCTTGATATTTTCTTTGACTAAATTAGGATTGGTCCTTATTAAATTTATATCAATCATAAATCCTCCTTAAAATCTTAGAATAATTATACTAGCATTATAGGAAATAGTCAATTAAATTATAAATATTAAAAGAAAACTTTTTCTCCGTTAAAATTATAAACATAAGTTAGATATAGAAAAAATACTAAATATAGTATTTGATATGTAAATATATACTACTATATATAGAAAATTATAAAAATAAGTCAAATTTTTAATTTTTAATTGATTTAAAATATGGAAAATGATATAATAATGCTATGAAACAGATGAGTTATTATGAGCAACGAGATTTGCAAAATAGACTAAAGATGTCTAAATATACTGAAAGACTCCCCGACTATTGTATTGATTTTTTTATTGGCATAGAGAACAATACATCATCACTTACTCGGTATAACTATGCAATGGATTTATATGTTTTTTTTAATTATCTAGCTAAATACGTTTTTCATAAAGATGAAGAAGCAATTAGTTTACAAGATATTAATTCATTAAAAACAAGAAATATTGAACAATATCTATCATATTTAAGTTATTATGAAATAGATGGTAAATCCTGTAAAAATGATGAAAAAGGAAAAGCAAGAAAACTTGCTTCTTTAAGAAGTTTTTTTAAATATCTTTTTAATCATGATATGATTGATGCAAATATTGCTAGTAAAATAGATACACCTAAACTCCATAATAAAGAAATCATACGCCTTGAAGATTATGAAGTTAAGCGACTTATGAATACAATAGAAAATCCTATTGAGTTAACTAAACATCAACAGGCTTACAATAAAAATACTTTTGAACGTGATAATGCTATCGTGACATTGTTTTTGGGAACTGGCATTCGTATATCAGAGCTTGTAGGTCTTGATGTGGAGAGTTTTGATTTTGAACAAAATGCTTTCTTAGTAACACGTAAAGGCGGTAATCAAACAACATTATATTTTTCTAAAGAAGTTTCCTTGGCGCTTAAAACATGGCTAGAAAAAAGAGCCACATTAGGACTCCCAAAAGATGAGCATGCTATGTTTATATCTTTACAAAATAAAAGAATTTCAGTTCGTGCGGTTGAAAACTTGGTAAAAAAGTATGCTCAAATAGCATCACCACTTAAAAAAATTTCTCCACACAAACTAAGGAGCACCTTTGGCACTAATCTTTATAAAGAAACAAAAGATATTTATATAGTGGCAGATGTATTAGGTCATAAAGACGTTAACACAACAAAGAAACATTATGCTGCTATTAGCGAAGATATGCGTAAAAGTGTTGCAGATAAAATAAAAATAAATGAATAAAATATGAATAATATTTGTTTACTTGCACAATATATATGTGTGAAGGAGATATGCTTCACATTATGTAGGAAGAAGCCAAGCTGATGAATTATGAGTTTTGGCTTCTTTTTATTTTTTACTAAAATAATTCAAATTAAAAACATAAAAATAGAAACCATATCTTAGTTTCTATTTTTATAATAAATAAATAGTTATAAATTAATTACTATATTTCTAATTGTTCTAACATCCAATCGCTGTAAACACCATAACCTTTGCTTGAATCGGAAAGAAAAACGTGAGTAACAGCTCCCACAATTTTGTCGTTTTGTATAATTGGTGAACCACTCATTCCTTGAACAATACCACCTGTTAAGTTTAGTAATCTTTCATCTGTAACTCTAAAAACAATACTTTTATCACTGCTCTTAGACTGAAAGTTTGCTTTTATAATTTCAATATCATATTCTTCTCTAATTCCACTTACACTAGATACAATTTTAGCTTTACCTGGTTTAACACTTAATCTTCCCCCTATTTTTAAATATCTATTAGTATCTACTAAATTATCAAAATCTATGATTTTCCCAAATATGCCATAAGGTGTATTTTTAGATATATTCCCCTTTTCATTTTTTTGTAAAAATACCGCTTTAAGTTCGCCAGGTTTACTTTTTGAACCCTTATTTATCCCTATTAAATTACAATCATAAATTTTTCCAGTTGAAACAGGTATAACTGTTGAGCTATTTCCATTCATTATAGAATGTCCTAAAGCTCCGTAATCACCATTATCTTTTTTTATAAATGTTAAGGTTCCAATACCTGAAATATCATCTTTTACCCATACACCAAGACTATGTTTATTCCCCTTTTCTTTTATTAGTTCAGTCTTAATATCCTTAACTTTATTATCTCTAATTATTTCAATATTTACTGTATTATCAGTAGTACTTTCTATTGTTTTATATATATCTTCAACAGCATCAATTTCTGTCCCATTTATCTTTTTTATTATGTCACCACTTTTTAAATTTTTATTTTTAATAATAGTTCCTGTATCGGTATCTATAATAGTATCACTAACAACAATCATTCCATCAGTCTGTATGTAAATTCCTATGGGCACTCCACCAACATAAGCTTCTTCATCTGATAAAATATTAACTTTAACCTTTTTGATAGGAATTAATCCAAACAGCTTAAATAAAATAGTTCCTTCCTTTTCTTTATTTGAACCTGTTTGAAGTTCATTCTCATTAAATGACAATGATACAAACTTTCCAAATCTACTATCTTTATTAGCAATTTCAACTTCATTATAATTAGTATAAAAATTCCCATTTATTTCTGCGATGTCTGTTATTTTTATATTACTATAAATTATAAAAATACAAAATAAAAAAAATGCTATAATGATAATAAATGGTATTTTTTTCTTTATTTTATACATTTATCCTCCCTCAAAAAAAAAGACTAACCTAAATGTTAGTCTACACATTTCAAAATATTTTATACCTTTTTACCAGTAAGCTCTCTCATTTCTTTTGCATGAGAAATAGCAATATCGCTTACATTATCACCACCAATTAATCTGGCAATATTATAAATTATCTTATTTTCTTCTAATTTCTCAACATTAGTTATAGTTGAATTATCAATTTCAAGCTTACTCACATAATAATAGTCATCTCCAAAGCAGGCAACCTGAGGAAGATGTGTAATACAAATAATTTGAGCATATTTAGTTAAATTATTTAATTTTTGCCCCACAACATTTCCAGTTTCACCACTAATACCAGAATCTATTTCATCAAAAACTAGTGTTTGTGCACTTCCAATCTCTGCAAATATATTCTTAAAAGCCAACATAAATCTACTAAGTTCTCCACCAGATGCTGTTTTTGATAATGATTTCAATTCTTGCCCCTTATTGGCTGAAAAAATAAATTCAACACTATCTTGTCCGTTAGCTGTTATATCTTTTATTCTATCAAATTTAACTTCAAAAGAGCTAGATTTCATTCCTAATTGATGCAACTCAGTAGTTATTCTTTTAGTAACATCATCAGCAACTTGTTTTCTCATATCAGTTAACCTATTTGCATATTCTTGTAATTTTGAAAAAACTAGCTTTCTTTCATTTTCTAATTTTGCAATAACTGCTTCACTATTTTCAAGCTCATCAAACTGTGTTTTTGCTTGTTTAAGATATTCCAATGTCTTTTCAATAGAGCCACCATATTTTTTTGTTAAAGATTTAATAATGTCATGACGTCTGTCTAAGGTTTCATATTCATTTTCATCATACTCAGTTGATAATTTTATAGCATTCAATGTTTCACAAATATCTTCCACTTCATATCTAACACTATCTAGTCTTTGTTTACAATCATCTATATTATCAAAACCTAAAATAGACGATAAAAGTATTGATGCTTGCTGTAGATTATTGATACAGGCATCTGAATTTTCAGAAAGCAATTCTTCACAACTATTTACGGCTTGGAATATCTTCTCAGAATTATTTAAAAATTTTAATCGTTCATTAACTTCTTCGTCCTCTTTAGGTTGTAAATTAGCATCTTCAATTTCCGCTATTTGGTATGATAAAAGAGATTTCATTCTTTCTCTTTCATAGTTATCACCACCAAGATTTGCAATTTTCTTATTAATGTCTACTAAACTTTGATACTCTTTTTTTACTAGGTCTTTTAATTCCTTTAAATTTATTCCGCCAAGTTTATCAAGCATTATAATATGATTTTTAACTTTTAGCAAATCAACACTTTCATGTTGTGAATAACTATTAACAAGAATATCACCAACTTCTTTTAAAACACCTTGGGTGGTTGGAATACCATTTATTCTTATGTTTGATTTACCATCTATATTATAAACACGAGATAATACTATTTCTTCTCCTTCAAAACCAAGTTCACTAAGCATGTCTAATGCCTGTTTTTTTATATCAACAAAAACGGCATCAACTCGCATAGAATCTTCACCTGAACGTAATAAAGTTTTATCGATTTTTGCACCCAACACAAAATTCAGTGCATCAAAAATAATACTTTTACCTGCGCCTGTTTCACCAAGAAGAACATTAAATCCTTTTCCAAAATCTATTGTTAAACTTGATATTAAGGCCACATTATTTATTGATAATGTTTGAAGCATATCTCATTCACCTTTTAATTTAACATATCATTAAGAGTTACGACAGCTTGGCTCGCAAGTGTTGTTGTTGGGAAAATTAACATTACAGTGTCATCACCATTAACAGCCCCCATAAGCTCATTTATATTTAGTTTATCCACAAAACTAGACAGCCCTGACCCCAAGCCTTTCATAGTTTTAATAACAACAAGATTCATAGCAACCTTTACTGATATAACCGATTCTTTAAAAATAGATATGTATTTATTTGAAATAACTTGTTCATCAGAACCAACAAAACAATATTTATACTTACCAGAACTTGATAAAATTTTTGTAAGACCAAGCTCTTTGATATCTCTTGAAATTGTTGCTTGAGTGATATCAAAGTTTGCATTTCTAAGTTCTCTTGCTAGTTCATCTTGAGTTTCAATTTCTTTTGTAGAAATTAGCTCCAAGATTTTCGACTGTCTAGCGCTTCTTGCCATTATTTTCTCCTTGAATGCTATTTGCCTTTATTTATAAGGTGTATAGCATTTATGAATATTTATAAATTTATAGATATGCATCTATTTTTGATTATTATACATCATTTTTTATAATTATGCAAGTGTTTTTTGTATATTTATGCATTCATTTTTTATATATATTGCATAATATGCAACTTTATAAAAACACTTTCTATAAATATAACCTTTTATGCATTTATAATTTTCTTATCGCATAAAAAAAAGAACTGATAATAATCTAATCAGTTCTATTAATTTAATTTCTATACTTAATTATTCTCTCATTATATTAATAATCTCTTCTTTTTCTAAACACTCTTCTACAAGGGCATCTACATCAATATATTGTTCTTCATTTTCAGCCTGTTTAATAGTTGGTTTAATAATAGGATTTTTTGGCAAGAATACAGTGCAACAATCTTCGTAAGGTAATATAGAAGTGTCGTAGGTATTTATGCTTCTCGAAATTTCAATAATCTCCTCTTTATCCATTGCTATACATGGTCTAAAAATTGGTTTTTCTTTTATAACATTACCCGTTACTGTCATGCTCTGCATTGTTTGACTTGCAACTTGTCCCAAACTCTCACCTGTTACAATAGCTCCAAGATTATATTTTTCACAAATACACTCTGCAACACGCATCATAATACGGCGCATTATTGTTATCATAAACTCTGGCTTACAACGTTTATGTATCTCTTCTTGCACTCTTGTAAAAGAGATTATATGCAATTTTATATCACCAACGTAATCGGTCAATAGATTCGCAAGTTTTATTACCTTATCTTTTGCCTGTTCAGATGTGTATGGATAACTATGAAAATGTAATGCCTCAAGTTCTAAACCACGTTTTGCCATAAGATAACCAGCTACAGGGCTATCTATTCCTCCGGATAATAAAAGCAATCCCTTACCAGAACAACCAAGTGGTAATCCCCCTTGACATTTAATAATATTGTCAAATATATAAGCCTTATGATTCATTCTTATATCAACATGAATTTCACATTGAGGCTTATATAAATCTACTGAAGAATTTTTGTTATTATTTAAAATAAGTTCCCCTAAATCTTTAGCAAAATCCATTGAAGAAATAGGAAAGGATTTATCAGCTCGTTTCACAAATACCTTAAAAGTTTTACCTTTACACTCTATTTTTGCCACTTCATTTTTTATAGTATCAACTTCAGCATTCACTTCTATTGCAGGGCTTAGACTGTATAATCCAAAAACTTTCTTCAATTTTTCTACTATCTTATTTTGTTTATCTTGAGAGTAATTTGAAATAACATATCTTCCAAATGTTGATTCTAACTTATATTCTTCACCTTCAAGCATAGATTTAATATTTTTTATAAGTGTGCTTTCAAAATAGTTTCTATTATGTCCTTTTAAGTATAGTTCTCCAAATCTTAACAATATAACATTCATTTCACCTTCTCCAATAATTTGTGATATGTGTCAAGTATTTCATGACATGCATTCTTTATATCATCTAATGAAAGCTCTTCACTAAATGATACTCTAATATGTGATTTAATTTCATCTATATTCATACCCATACTTTCCAAAACACGGTTCCCTGCCTTCTTAGTTGAACATGCGCTTCCAACACCAACATATATATTTCTATCTTGCAAACTTCTCATAAGAGTTTCACCATTTACACCATAAAAACTCAAGCTTAAAATATATGGGCTTTCAGTTTTTAAATATTTTACACCTTCTGTATTATCTATACTTTTTATGAAATAATCTTTTAATTCTTTAACATACTGAAAATTTTTTATTATATCAATATTTTCTATAGCATATTTCATCGCCATTATACCTGGAACATTTTCTGTCCCAGAGCGATAACCACCTTCTTGCCCACCACCATAGATAATATTTTTTAATCCACTAGGATTTTTAACATATAATGCTCCAACACCTTTAGGTCCATGAAATTTGTGAGCAGAAATTGTATATAAGTCAGCATTAAAATCCTCTATATTAAATGGAAGTTTACAGAAAGCTTGAACTCCATCAATATGAAGTAGTGCCTGTGGACAATATTCTCTTCTTATTTTGTCTATTTTTACAAGGTCATTTATTGCTCCAGTTTCATTACTAACATGCATAACAGAAATTAATCTTGTTCTATTATTTACAACTCTCTCAAGTTCTTCATAATCAATTTGCCCATTTTCTAATAACCCAACAAAATGAACAGTATAACCTTGATTTTCTAAAGCAGATGCCACATTGTAAACACTTGGGTGCTCACCTAATGAAAAAACATATTCCCACTTTCCATTACGCTTACTTCCCATAATTGCTAGATTATTACTTTCTGTTGCTCCACTTGTGAATATAACATTCCCCTTTGTTGCCCCTAAATTTTTTTTAATTAATTCTCTAACTCCATCTAATTCCTTTGCAATTTCAAAAGACTTATTATATCCTGCAGAAGGATTAAAAAAAGATTGGCAGGCATATTTTTTATATATGTCCGCCCCACCTTCAAACATCTTAGTTGTAGCAGCATTATCTAAATAAATCATCTTAAAGATGCTCCAAATTTATAATTAAAATTTTTAATAATTTTTTGTATTACTTTATTTACCTCTTCATCAGTAAGGGTTTTATTCATATCTGAAAGCTTAACTTTAATAGCTACACTTTTCTTATCTTTTCCAACATTTTCACTGCGGTAAATATCAAAAATATTTGCTTCATAATATAATTTTCCACAAGCTGATTTAACAGTTTCAAGCATTTCAGATGCCGTGATTTTTTCATCAACAACAATAGCTAAATCTCTTTCAACTATAGGATATTTAGAAATTTCCTTGGCAATTATCTTCTTTACAGGTAAACTAGCTAAATAATCATCATTAATCTCTGCATATACAACATAATCTGGAATATCATAATTTTTTGCTACCATTGGGTGAATTTGTCCAAAAGAACAAATTACTTCATTATCAACTATTAAATCCGCTGAAATTCCTGGGTGCAAGAATGGTTGTTTTGACCTTTCAATTTTATACTCAACTGAAGTATTATTTAATAGCATTTCAACCATACCCTTTATAAAATTAAAGTTCATATTTTTTATTGTCTTAAAGGTTTCTTCACAAACTGCAAGGGCTATCATATTTTTTTCAGTTGGTAAATTTTCAAGTGGTAATTTATCAGTTAAATATACTCTTCCACATTCAAATATTCTTATATTGTGATTGCCTACACTAAGATTATATGCTATATTTGCAAACATAGAATGAGCCATTGATGTTCTCATACAAGATATATCTTCACTAATAGGATTAGCTATTTTTATAAGATTTTTCCTTTCATCAGTAAGTAAAAGTTTTTCAGCCATATCACTTGGAACTAAAGTATAAGATACATTTTCATAGAAGCCTTCTGTTACAAGAGCATTTCTAAATTTCCGCTCAAGTAAAAGCCTTGGGTGATGATGCCCTTCTGTTACTGCAGAGTTTTTAAATAGGTCATAATCAATATTATCATAGGCATCGTATCCATAAAGTCTGATAATTTCTTCAGCTATATCATAGTCATTTTCAAGGTCTTCTCTATATGGAGGAATAATACAAGTTATTTTATCACCAGCTATAGTGCTTTCGATACCTAAATTATTTAAAATACGAAGCATGTCCTTAGAATCTATCTGTATTCCTAAAATATCATTTATAAGTTTTACGGATACTATAATTTTTCTAGCCTCATTCTTTTTAGATGATATATCAATCATACCGCGAACAATTTTACCGCATTTTATTCTAGAAATTAAATGTAAAGCTCTAAGCATACCTAATTCAGCATTAGCTACATTAACACCCTTTGAATATCTAGCTGATGAATCTGTTCTAACACCAATTTTTCTGCTTGTAATTCTTATTGATTTTAAATCAAAAACAGCACTTTCTAAAACACATCTTTTGGTATTATCATTTATACATGAGTTTGTTCCACCTATTACACCAGCAATAACCATAGGTTTTTCACTATCTGCAATAACCATTACATCTTCATCTAAATCATAAGTGTTATGATTTAATACTTCTATTTTTTCTCCCTTCTCGGCTTGTCTAACATTTATTTTACTACCACCAATAAGTTCTTGGTCAAAAGCATGTAGAGGTTGTCCCATTTCTATTAAAACATAATTAGTTATATCAACAAGAGTGTTTATTGGCTTTATTCCAACTGCATTCAATCTAGCTCTTATCCATAATGGAGAACGCTCTATCTTTACATCTGTAACAGCTGCAGCCATATATCTTAAACAGTTTGGTGAAGTTACACTTACATTAACATAATCTCTTACGGTATCCTTTGCATATACATCAATATCATAGCTTAAGTTCACCTTTCTCATTTCTAGTCCATAAAGAGCACATACTTCACGAGCAATACCTATAACACTCATACAATCCGCCCTATTAGGTGTTATATTGATGTCATATATTATATCATCAAGTTTAAGAGCTTTATCAATAGGCTCGCCAATTTTCATATCTTCTGGCAAAATTAAAATACCATTAACCCCTGCCCCATCAAAATAATTTTCATCTATGCCAAGTTCTTCTCCAGAACAAAACATACCGCAAGATTCAATTCCACGCATTTTTGCTTTTTGAATTTTTACTCCATTAACAAGGTCTGCTCCAGGTAAACTTACCGGAACAATAGCACCTTCAAAAACATTTGTTGCTGCAGTAATAATTTGTGTTATCTCGTTACCTATATTAACTTGACAAACCACTAATTTATCGGCTTGTGGGTGTTTTTCAATTTTTAATATTTTGCCTACGACAACATCGTGCAAATGTTCATTTTGATAAATAATTTCTTCCACTTCCATTCCTGCAGAAGTTAGTCTTTTTGCAACATCTTCAGGCGATGCTGTAATGTTAACAAAATCTTTTAACCAATTATATGTTACTTTCATTATTATTCTCCTTGATTATTTCATCTGATTAAGAAATCTTATATCATTTTTATATAATGATTTAATGTTGCTAATACTATTTAAAATCATAGCCGTTCTATCAAGTCCAAAACCAAAAGCAAATCCACGATATTTCTTACTATCAATACCTGACATCTCTAAAACCTTAGGATTAACAACTCCTGCACCCAATAATTCCAGCATTCCGCTACCCTTACATATATTACAGCCCTTTCCATGACAGTTAGGACAAGATACATCTACTTCAATACTTGGCTCTGTAAATGGGAAAAATGATGGCCTAAATCTTATCATAGTATCTTCACCATACAATCTTTTCATTAATATTGTAAGCATAGATTTTAAATCAGCCATAGATATATTTTCATCAACGACCAACCCTTCTAATTGATGGAATATTGGGCTATGTGTAGCATCGCTATCATTTCTATAAGTCTTACCAGGACAAACTATTTTAAATGGAGGTTTCCGTTTTTCCATTTCTCTTGCTTGCACAGCTGAAGTTTGGGACCTTAACAATATTTCATCAGTAATAAAGAAGGTATCTTGCATATCTCTTGATGGGTGATTTTTGGGAATATTCATTGCCTCAAAGTTATAATAATCTGTTTCTATTTCAGGACCCTCAACAACTGAAAATCCCATATCAACACAAATATCTGTAAGCCTATCAATAACATCTGGAATTGGGTGTAAGGCACCAACCTTACCAAATTTTGAAGGTTCCGTTATGTCAATTTTTTCTTCTTCAAGTCTTTTATTTAAAGCTTCTTGCTCAAACTTCATACTTTTAACTTGCAGTTCATGCTCAATGGCTATTCTTACTTCGTTTATTAATGCACCTAATTTAGGTCTATCCTCTGGAGAAACGTCTCTCATACCTTTAGAGGCAGAAGTAATAACCCCTGCTTTACCAAAAGCCTTTATTCTGACATCATTAAGCTCCTTTTGAGATAAAGCATTGTGTATTTCTTTAAGCAAATCCTCTTTTATTCTTACAAGTTCATTTAATAACATAATTCCTCCTACTTAAATAAATTTTGAATTTATATTCCTAACTAAAACAAAGGCATATATTAACAAAATATTTTAAAACTATAGAAACCTTTATTTAAAGTCAAGCAAACAAAAATAAAAAACCTTCTATCGTATTAGGACGAAAGAAGGCATCTTCGTGGTACCACCTAATTTTGATTGCAAAAGCAATCCTTATTTTAGTCTTTAACGCAGACAATAACGACAAAAACTACTTACTTTTGTTTATTTAATGCTTTTACAAATTGTATTTGATTATTTCAAAAGTTTCATAATTGCAGCTAGAAAGTGAATTCATAAATTCTATCATATTTGCCTTTCAGCCTTAAGCAAACTCTCTAAAATGCTTTGAATTTATTACTAGTCTTTCATCATAGCTTTTATTATAATTCAAAGTATAAGATATATTTTATATTATGTCAAGTAAAAATTAATTTTTATATAAATCATTTTATTTTTACTCAAATAATCATTTGCAAAATTAAATTTATTATTTTAAAATATAGTAAAAGGATTAGATTATGCAAAAAAAATATAGAACTTATATGATAACAAAAACTTTTAAAAGTGTTTATCATTTTTTAAAGGATAATAGATTTTCTGAAAATTATATTACAAATCTTAGAAAAGAAACTGGAAATATCAAAGTAAATGGTCATGATGTTACCATTCAAAAAGAGTTGTTTCCCGGTGATAAATTAGATATAAATATAAACCCAAATACTAAAACAAGTATTATGCGATGCATATTACCACTAAATATTGTATATGAAGATGAATATTACCTTATAGTGAATAAACCGGCAGGTCTCCCATGTATGCCAAGCAAATCCCATTATTCATGCAATCTTGCCGGAGCTATTTGTTATTACATGGATTCAAAAGATGATAATTTTACATTAAGAATTATTAATAGGCTTGATAAAGATACAGAAGGCTTAATTATTGTTGCAAAGGACAGCATTTCGCAAAAGGAAATCAAAGACATCAATAAAACATATTATGCGATATGCGAAGGTATTATTGATAAAGATATTGTTATAAATAAAAAGATTAAAACAGTGTCAAAAGGAAAAATAAATGAGCATAAAAGGATTATAGCCGAAGATGGACAAAGTGCTATCACCCATCTGTTTCCTATTAAATCATTAGAAATTTCTAATAATAACCTAAAAACAATGATTACTTTAGTAAAAATAATTCTTGAACATGGAAGAACACATCAAATACGTGTGCATTTATCAGATATTGGACACCCCTTACTAGGAGATGCTTTATATGGAACAAAAAGTAATTTAATTAATCATACTGCTCTTGCATGTAGTGAGCTAAATTTTTTCCACCCTTTTTTAAATAAAAAACTTTCATTTTCAATTTCGCTTTCGGAAGATATTAATAGAATTATTTCCAAATAATATTCTTTATTTAATAAAAGTGAAGTTTTCTATTTTCAAAAACACCCTTCTATATTATAAATTAATAAAAACAACTTTGATTAAATTTTAATAAGATACTTTATTAATGCGATTTTATTTATTTAGCTTTAACATATATTTTTAAATATTGAATTTTATCTTTTTATTACCTTTTTCAATTATTTTTTATAAAACCATAATTTTAAATTGAGAACCAAATAGAATCTTTTCCAAAATTATTTATTACTAAAAAAGAGAGATATTATAAATTATATCTCTCTTTTTATGGTGCGGGCGGTGGGAGTCGAACCCACACCCTTTCGGACTTGCCCCTTAAACAAGCGCGTCTGCCATTCCGCCACGCCCGCAATCTATTGTTACTATAATAGTATAATAAATTGCCGTTTAAATGTCAAGTAATTATTCAATTTTCTTTATTTTATATAAAATTTTTTTTAAAAAGTAGTTTTAAAATTATTAAATACATTTAAGTTATTATAATGTGTATTTACTTTTAAAAATTTTATTCCTTAAAATGAATATAAAAAATATTCTATTTATATATAAAAGATTTTAAGCTAATTTGAAATAAGTTTTTAAAAAGTATATTTCAAGATTCCTGAAATTCATTATAACCTTTTTCAAACTGTTCTTTAGATTCCACATCTAAACTGAACAACAATCCAAATAACTGCCCAACATGTAGTTTTTCTTCTTTGATAATATCTCTTATAGTTTCTTTAGTCTTTTCATCATTTGTTTCCATTAAATGGTTTTCATATTGAATAATGGCATCTAATTCCCCTATAATATCCTCACGTGAATTTTGAATTATTTTAAAATTATTTGTCATATCATTTGTGTTATAAATATTAAATAATCTTCTCATATAACCCCCTATGATTTATGTATGATAGATTTTTATATTTTGACAATTAAAAAACAACTAATTGCTTAGTTGTTTCTAATTTAACAGATTTCTTTATTTTCAGCAGTTTTTTTGATTATCTCTGGTTGACCATTTTCTAGTTCAATAAACTTATCTGTAACAATAATTTTTTCAACATCATTATAGCTTGGAGCTTCATACATAAGTCTATTCATCTTGCCTTCTATAATGGTTCGAAGCCCTCTTGCACCTGTCTTAAGTTCCATTGCCTTCTTTGCTATTGCACTTATTGATTCTTTAGAAAATTCTATATCAATACCATCAATTTTAAACATTAATTCATATTGCTTTATAATAGAATTTTTAGGTTCCTGTAAAATTTTTACTAATGCATTTTCATCTAATTCATCAAGTCCTACAACAACAGGAAGTCTGCCAATAAACTCTGGTATAAGACCAAATTTTATTAGGTCATTAGGCTGTATATCTTTAATATAATTTTTCTTATCCTTATCTTCTTGAGACTGAATAAGGGCATTAAATCCTAAAGTTGTATCATTTTCTCGAGCTTCAATAATTTTATCAAGTCCAACGAATGCTCCACCACAAATAAATAAAATATTTGTAGTATCAATTTGTATCATTTCTTGATGTGGGTGTTTTCTTCCACCTTGAGGAGGAACAGATGCTACAGTGCTTTCTAATATTTTAAGAAGAGCTTGTTGCACACCCTCGCCTGCAACATCACGAGTAATAGAAACATTTTGTGTTTTTCTTGCTATTTTATCAATTTCATCTATATAAATGATTCCGCGTTGAGCCTTCTCAATATCATAATCTGCATTTTGTATAAGCTTTAAAAGTATATTTTCTACATCATCACCTACATATCCCGCTTCTGTTAGTGTTGTTGCATCTGCTGATGCAAAAGGAACTTTTAAAATTTTTGCAAGTGTTTTTGCAAGAAGAGTTTTACCAGAACCTGTTGGGCCAATCATAAGAATATTGCTTTTCTCAAGTTCCACGTCACCATCATCTTCATTTTTTGTAAGATTATAATTTAACCTTTTATAATGATTATAAACAGCTACAGCAAGAACTTTCTTCACCTCGTCTTGTCCAACTATATATTCATCTAGTTTTTCTTTTATTTCACTAGGTGTTGGTAACTCAATTTTTTCAAAGGTAGATTTTTTTGTAATATCCGTTATAATATCCTTACAAATCTCTATACATTCATCACAAATAAAAGCATCACCATTAGGACTGGCAACTAATTTTCTTACTTCTCTTTGGCTTTTTCCACAAAAACTACATTTACAATCTAATTCTGCCATTAAGCCTCCTTATTTAATTTTTTACGTGAAACGAAAATTTCGTCAATTATACCGTAATCTTTTGCCTCCTGTGCTGTCATATAATTATCTCTATCTGTATCTTTTTCAACTATTTCTAAAGGTTTACCTGTGTTTTCACTAAGCATAACATTCATTCTTTCTTTAATATATTGAATATGATTTGCTTGAATTTGAATATCGCTTACTTGTCCTTGAGCCCCACCGAGAGGTTGATGAATCATAATTTCACTATTCGGTAGAGCAAATCTTTTACCTTTTGTTCCACCTGCAAGCAAAAATGCCCCCATAGAAGCTGCTCTTCCAACACAGATAGTTGAAACATCACATTTAATATATTTCATTGTGTCATATATTGCAAGTCCCGCAGAAACACTTCCCCCTGGACTATTAATATATATGAATATATCTTTATTTGGGTTTTTACCTTCTAAATAGATTAACTGTGCAACAACAATATTTGCAACATTATCATCTATTTCTCCGTTTAAAAATATAATTCTATCCTCTAATAGACGAGAATAAATATCATACGACCTTTCGCCATTACCTGTTTGGTCTACAACCATAGGTATTAACATAACTACCCTCCTTTTCAATCTATCAATCATTCATAGTTTACTTAATTTTATTTACTTATAAATGCACGATAAAAAGTTTAAACTATTAATTAATTCTGAGTAAATTAAACTAAAACATATAGATTTCAGTTTAATCCCTAGCATAATCTTCAGCAATATAAACTATGCTCTAGAGAAATTTATTTTGCAAAAAAACTTTAGTATATTATGCCGAATAAACGTGCATTAAACAATCCTTGCATAATAAGTTATTAAAAATTTCGTTTAAAATAAATATTCTATCTTTTGTTAATAAGATTATTTTTCACATATTATTTATTTTTAGACTTAATAAAATCTAAAACTTTTGTCATAATTGCATTATTTTCAAAATATGCATAGTCATCTGGAGACATAGCCTTCTTAAAATCTTCAACAGTCATTTGATACCTTTCAGCATAATCTCCTATACTTTTATCTAATTCTTCACTCGTTACTGTTATATTGTTTTCAGAAATAAGTTTTTGAAGAACTAAACGAGTTTTTATATTCTTCTCGGCATCATTTTTTCTTTCTTCCTTAAATGTTTCTAAATCTTTGCCTACATATTCTAAGTAATTATTTATATCCATTCCTTGATGAGAAAGTCTATGTTTAAAGTCCTCAATTATATGTTCTACTTCATGTTCAACCATTGATGATGGAACATCTATATTACTCTTTTCAGCTATTTCGTCGAGTAAAGCAACTTCATAATCTCTTTCAGCATGTTCTTCCGCTATTTTTTCAAGGTTTTCTTTAATTGAGTTTTTATATTCTTTTAATGATTCAAATTCAGTTGTATCTGATACAAATTTATCATCAATTTCTGGCAATTCTTTCTTTTCAACTTTATTTAAAGTTACTTTAAATAAAGCTGGTTTTCCTTTTAAATTTTCAGCATGATAATTTTCAGGGAAAGTTACTTTAACATCTTTTTCTTCTCCCTTTTTCATGCCAACAATTTGGTCTTCAAATCCTTCAATAAAAGTATGAGAACCTAGTTCTAATCTATAATTTTGAGCTTCTCCACCTTCAAACTTCACGTCATCTATATATCCAGTAAAGTCAATTGTTACATAATCCCCATTTTCTGCAATTTTATCTTCTTCAACAAATCTTGCGTGTGTCTCTCTTTCGCTTTGAAGTTCAGCTTCAACTTGTTCATCAGTAACTTCAACTTTTTTCTTCTTTGCTTTTAAACCACTTAATTCAGGTAATTTAAAATCAGGTAACAAATCAAATTTTAAAACAACTTCAAGCCCTTTATCTGCAGTGAAAGTATTTTCTTCAACACTTGGCTGAGATACTGGTATTATGTTTGTATTCTCACTTAAAAATTTTGAATATTCACTTGATATTGCATGGTCAAAAGCATCGTCAAAAAATATAGTATCTCCATAATTTTGTTCAATAACCTTTCTTGGTGCTTTACCTTTCCTAAATCCTTGAATATTGAACTTACCTTTATTCTCTTCATAAGCATTTTCAACTGCTTTTTCCCAGTCTTCTTTTGAAATATTAATTTTTAAAACACCTTGTTTATCTTTTTTCTCAAACTTATACATAATTGCTCCTTTGTTTATATAAATTTTATCTACGCGCTTCTAATAATAACACATTAAATGAATTTTAGCAAACAAAAATTAGTTTTTACAAAAATAAGCACTATTAGGTTATAATCAATATATTATATCGACACCATACCTGTAATGCACACAGCTATAATAGATACTGCTACTAAAATTTTGGCTATATCTATTATTTTATCCCTAATAAGAGTCTTTTTAAATTCCTTTTTAAGTTCTTCAATATTGTTGTTAACCTCATTTGTAGTCATTTTTGTTGAATTGATAATATTAATACAATAAAGTTTGAAGTCTTCATCAAATGATTTGTAATAATCATTTATATATTGAATGATGAATATAACAATCCAATACAAACTTAAAACAATAAGAAAACTTAATGCAAAATAAATCAAGCCATTCCATAATGATTGTAATGACGCAAATAATACTATTAATATAAGTAAAAATAAAGTAACTAAAAAATTTCTCATAAGTTTTTATTAAATTGTAAGAATAAATAACACAACAATAGTAACAACAAATACTACATAACAAACAATACAAGGAATATTTCTATGATTTTTTACCCAAGAAAAAGCTAAAATTATACATATAAGATAGGCAATAACTTCACCGATTGACCTAAATGCTGAGGATAAAGTTACATCACGCTCAAGAATCAACGTTAACAATAACGAAATTGCAATACAGCCTATTCCTATAAAAGCGACAAGAGACAATATGGCATTGAAATTTAATTTATTTCTCTTATAGTCTATTTTCTTTAAATTATTGTTTAAATTAGACTCACCTTCTCTCTCTTCTGAAAATCTTTTATTCTCCTTCATATACCACTTCGCTTTACTTGCTAATATAACATGCAAGGTCTACAGTTTTATTTGAATAACCCCATTCATTATCATACCAAGAGACAAGCATAACAAAAGTTGGACTAATCATAATACCCGCATTTACATCAAAAATTGAAGTTCTATTATCACCAATAAAATCAGAGCTTACAACCGCTTCATCAGTCCAGCCCAAAATACCCTTCATTTCTTTTTCTGATGCCCTTTTGATTACCTCAACAATCTCTTCATAAGTTGTTGGCTTTGATAATCTTGCAGTTAATTCAACAACAGAAACATTAAGTGTAGGAACTCTAAAACTCATACCCGTCAGTTTACCTTTAAGTGATGGTATTACTTCTCCTACTGCTTTAGCAGCACCTGTGGAAGATGGTATAATATTATAAGAAGCAGCTCTTCCGCCACGCCAATCCTTTTTAGAAGGTCCATCAACTGTGAGTTGTGTTGCTGTTACCGAGTGCACTGTTGACATAATACCTTCTTCTATACCAAAATTATCATTAATAACCTTTGCTAGAGGTGCTAAACAGTTTGTGGTGCATGAAGCATTGGATATAACTTTCATTTCTGGTTTATATTCAGTGTGATTTACACCCATAACAAACATTGGCATATTTTTACCAGGGGCAGAAACTATAACTTTTTTTGCACCGCCTTCAAGATGTTTTACTGCATCTTCATATTTTGTAAACTTTCCAGTTGCCTCAATTACAACATCAACCCCATGTTTACCCCATGGAATAAGATTTGGTTCTTTCTCTCCATAAAATGCAATCTCATTTTTATTTACTATAAGTTTACCATCTTTTACTTCACAGTCACCTTCAAATTTACCATGAATTGTGTCATGTATAAACATATACTTGCCGTATTCTAAGTCTATAAAAGGGTCATTTATAGCGACTACTTCCACATCTTTTCGCTTTGCAACAACTCTTAAAACTAGTCTACCTATTCTACCAAAACCATTGATTCCTAATTTTATTTTTTTATTCATCTATTTCCTCCTCATTATTAAAATCATCACTACTATTTATAATCTCTTCGTCATCTTCATCTATCAATTCATTATCTTCTTTAAAATCATCATTGTTTTCAACTTCATTTGCAAATCCAAAGTTTTTCTTGCCTACAGTATTATTAAACAACGTCATAACAAGTAAAATTAATACTATCATTACACATATAACGTCAAGGCAGAAAAGCAACAATCCTATTATAAGATTTACTGGAGCAAAGATACTTACAACAGTTGTTACAATAACACCTACAAGTAATGCAACTAAAGAAATAATTATATTCTTAATGTTTAGCTTTTTATCAACTTCAGTTTTAACGTTATCACCATCAACGATAACTGTTTCCTGCTCTATTCCTCTCCAGCGGTCCACACGACTATTATAACTTAAATTACTTGAACCTAATATTACTGTTGATATATCTTCTGCGAAGTAAATTGCAGACGTATCACCTTCATATAATTTAACACCTAAACATAATTTAAGTATTTTTTGCCATAAATCTATAAAAAAGTTTTTGAATGCACTTGTGTTTTTTCGACAAGTAACAACATCTTTATTTGAATTTAAAAAGCTGTTTATTTCATTATCTGAAATAGGTTTTCTTAAAATCAAAATACTTCCAAGGCTTAAATATTTTTGCAGTGAATTTATTATTTCTTCTCTGCCTGAGCCGTCCTGAAATTCAATTTTGTAGATATTGTCACTTTCTATCATGTCTAATTCTCTAATCTGAGAACTAACTACACCAACAAACACACTAACATCTTCTACATTAGCAAATTTAGATAATATTTTCCTATAACGTTTCGCATTACCAACAATAGGAATCACTATATTCAGCATAAGCACCTCAATATTTTTTTATTCTTCTTGCATGTCTTCCACCCTCAAAATCAGTTGTTAAAAATACTTTAACTATTTTTATCGCCTTCTTTGGTGATGTGTATCTTCCTGAAAGACATAATACATTTGCATCATTATGGCGTCTAGCAAGAGCGGCAAAATTCTCATTCATACATAATGCTGCTCTGATTTTAGGATTTCTATTAGCAACAATACTCATTCCAATTCCTGTGCCACAAATATAAATTCCAACATTTTTAGGGTCTTCTGTTACTTTAACATTTGCAGCCTTTGCAAAATCAGGATAGTCGTCTGGTTGCTCTCTTGAATAGCAACCAACATCAATTACAATAATATTTTCTTTATTAAAAAATTTTTTTATTTCTTCCTTAAGTAAAAAACCAGCATGGTCACTTGCTAATATAATCATTTTATCATCTCCACATTTCTAATTTTTCAATCAAAATATTAACACCACTTAAAATATCCTTTGCAGTTTCCAAATATACATTTTCGTCTTGTCCATAAGGGTCTTGTATATCTTTTCCAATTAAGGATTTAAAAGATATAACCTTATCAGAATTTACAAACTTCTTTTGTTGTTCAGTCATAGTTATATACAAAGTATTTTTATCAATTTTACCAAGTTTGACCGACTTTCTATTAGCACTTGAAGCATGAAATTTTTTTAAAACACTTTTTGCATTAGGAGTTATATTTTCACCTGTTGCATATATGCCACGAGAATTAATTTTAATCTCTGATATATTTTTTTCTTTAACAGCTTTTTTCATAAGTCTTTCTGCCATAATTGAACGGCAAGTGTTACCTGTGCATAAGAAGCAAACCTTTATCATATATCTCCTAACAATTTAATTTTATCATAAGAAATAAAAAAAACAAAACAAAATCAGTTTTATTTTTTGTTTTGTTTTGTTAAATTTAGTCTTTTATTATGATACAATTTATCTAAACTATATTTTTCACGAGTAGATGGAATGAAACAATGTAAGGCAATATCATCAAAATCAAATAAAATCCACTCTCCTTTACTAAACCCTTCAGGATACTCTTCCATATCCATATCTTCCATCAAAGATAATGCAAATTTTTTGTTTGATTGCTGATTTAGATTTGAAATGATGATAACATAACGAAAATCTTGAGTGTTGTCCTGGAGATAGTAAATAGAAATGTCCTTACATTTTTTTTCGACTAAATAATTATAAATCTGTTTTATTCTTTCATCAATTTCCATACTCACCTCATATAAACATTTTTTGTAATTATAGCGAAAAAAAAACAATATGTCAAATCAAATTAACTTGTAGTTAACGTGTTTAGTTTTATAAATCAATGGCTATAATTAAAATATGAAAAAATTTCTGTTTATATTGCAGGTTTTTATTAAATGTGCTTTAATTTTCTTAATTGCTTTTATATGGTTAAGATATATTTTTGACTCGTTATGGTTATCTATTATATTATCCTTTAGCATCACATTTTTAATAGAATTGTTATCAATTTTATTTAATCGTAAAAAAGGCACCAAGAATAATCTCAAGATTAAAGAAAAAGAGGAAGCAGAAAATATGTTTTTTTCATTAGCACAAGAAAAAAATAATATGGATTTTTTTTATAACCTGGTAAAATCAAGATACTCAGACGTAAATAAATATAAAAGTTATATAGAAATAACACACAATAACTCTAGTAAAGTGATTTTATATCCTTTTATGAAGTTTCAAAAACTTCTGCACGATGATGTAATAGAGATAACAAACAATATAAAAATAATCCCTGATAAGCTTGTTATAACATGTAATGATTATGATAAAAGCTTACTAAATTTTATAAGAAACTTTACTTTTGAAATAATTATTATTGATAAATTTGAAACATATTCAGCTTTATATAAGGAATATGATTATTACCCTAAAATTATTGTAGTGCAAAGAAAAATAAAATATAATTTCAAAGACTTCATTTCAAATTCTTTTAATCGCACCAAAACCAAAGGATACTTTCTTTCAGCTTTAGCTCTTCTTATAATAAGCTTTTTTGTTCAGATGTCTATATACTATTGTATTGTAGCTTCACTTTTATTAATCTTTGCTCTATTTTCTTTCACAAACAAAATTTATAATAAAAAAATAGAGAAAGAACTTCTCTAGTTTTTTAGTTTATAATCAAAAAATAGACTTTAAAAAATCTAATGACTGAAATTATTTAGTTATAATTTAATAATTTATAAATAACAAAGTAAATAAAACTATTCATAATCATATTAGTTCTATGTGCTTAAAATCTTTTTTTGAAGATTTTTTGTATAGAATAATAATTCCACCAATAGCTTGAACAGGCTCTGCACTAAGTTTATCACAAATTTCATGAAGTATTTCCTTCGCAGTTTTTTCACAATTTTTTAAAACTCTGATTTTTATAAGCTCACGGGCTTCCAAAAGTCCATTTATAGCTTCAAAAGAATTTTCGCTTAAACCCTCTTTTCCTATTTGCATAACAGGTTCTAAAGCATTTCCTAATCCTCTTAAAAAAGCTCGTTGTTTTGTTGTTATCATATTGTCTCCTTCACTATTTAATAAGTTTTAAATCCCCATTTATTATGGTTGGCTTAAAAGCAATAAGTTCATCTTTTAATATACCATCTGGCAGAGCATTTATAAAAAATATCTTTTTACCTAATCTAAAGGCATCATAAATTTCCAAAAAAGCCGCTCCACCTATATAATTTTTTTGCCCATTTTTATCATAATTTAAAACTAAAATTGCGTCCATATTTTTTATAACTTCTTCACTATGCTTTATTTTTTCAGCTTTCCATAGTGCGAAAGTATCCGTATCTCCTTTTGGGACATTAAATTTTGGCGCATCATAACGATTTGGCATAGATACGTCATGACCAAGACACTCAAGTTCCTTTTTAAAATAATCTAACTTGTCATAAAATGCCTTACTGCAAACCAATAGTATTTTCATTTACTCAATCCTTTGTTGTTTGTATAGAATATTATGATTATTCGCTGTATTCAAAAGCAATATCCTTTATTTTTACAGTGTCACCATTCTTTAACCCTTTTGCCTTAAGCATATCAATTATCCCCATTTCTAATAATCTATTTTGAAAATATGCAAAAGACCTTGTATCAGAAAGAACAACTCCTCTAACAAAATTATCAATCTTACCACCACTAACTATAAAAGCTCCCTCATCATCACGAGTTATATTAATAGAATTATAATCTCTCAAATCAAAGTCACTCTCTTCAATTTGTAGAGGCGGTTTTTTAGGAATTTTACTGAGTTTCTCTAGTGTTAACAATTTAAGGTTTTCGATGCCTTGATATGTCGCACTAGATATTGTAATAAAATCTTCTTTGTATTTATTTCTAAAGCAATTCAGCCTTTCTTCTAAAGTGTTATTATCCAATAAATCCGTCTTAGTAAAAACTATTATTTGCTCTGTGCTTGCTATACTTTCACTATATTTTTTAAGCTCATTATTTATTATTTCATAATCTTCAATAAAATTTCTTCCATCGCTTTGAGAAATATCAACCAAGTGTAATATAAGCCTTACTCTTTCAACATGTCTTAGAAAATAATGCCCAAGTCCTTGTCCTTCGCTTGCCCCTTCAATAAGCCCTGGAATATCTGCCACAACAAAAGTTTGCCCCTTAACTTCACAAACTCCCAAATTCGGATATAAAGTAGTAAATGGGTAGTTAGCAATCTTAGGATTAGCATTTGAAATACAAGAAAGAAGAGTGGATTTACCAGCATTCGGAAAACCTACTAAACCAACATCAGCTATAGTTTTTAACTCCAAAATAACTTCTCTAGCTTTTGTTATCTCTCCAGTTTGTGAATAATGAGGAGCCTGTTTTATAGAAGATTTATAATATGCATTACCATGTCCACCTTTACCACCCTTAAGTGCCACAAACTCAATATTATCCTCACATAAATCAGCAATAATTTTATTTGTTTCAGCATCAATAATCACAGTGCCACAGGGAACATTGATTATTATGTTTTTCCCATTAGCACCAGATTGAAGTTTTTTTGCACCATTTTCACCATCACCAGCAACAAACTTTTTGTGAAATCTAAAATCATATAAAGTGTTGAGATTTTGCGTGGATTTAAATATCACATTTCCACCATTTCCACCTTCACCACCATCAGGACCGCCCTTGGCAGTCATTGCATTACGTAAAAAAGAAGTAGAACCATTTCCACCATTTCCAGCTTTTATAGTTATTTTAACACGGTCTAAAAACACTTTTTCCTCTCCTTTTTTAGTTCTCTTATCTGAAACTATCTAAAATATTAAGCAATTAAAGCATTAAAAACACTTATTGCTAATATAAATTGTATACAATATATAGTATTATGTCTTACATATTATATACAATATTTGGTATAATCAGCTATTATGTATTGAATAATAGCTACAGAATTTTGTAAATGGACAATCCATACATGCAGGTTTTATTGCCTTGCATATATATCTACCAAAATGAACTAATTGAAGATGAAGTTTGCTCCACCTACTCTTATCAAATAATTCCATAAGTTTTAGTTCACACTTATATGGCTCATCTGTTTTAACAAGACCTAATCTATTACTAACTCTAAGAACATGAGTGTCTACTGCAATTGCATCACCTTTAAATGCCTCAGAATATACCACATTAGCTGTTTTACGACCCACCCCAGCTAGTGTTTGTAGTTTATTAAGGTCGTTTGGAACCTCGCCATTAAATTTTTCAATTAAATTTTTACTCATTGATAAGATATTCTTTGCTTTGTTATGATAAAAACCAACTGAATGTATGATATTTTCAAGTTTT
This sequence comes from uncultured Clostridia bacterium, assembly GCA_944351415.1. Taxonomy (GTDB): domain Bacteria; phylum Bacillota; class Clostridia; order Christensenellales; family UBA1242; genus Caccovivens. The sequence goes on from CALVPQ010000002.1 coordinate 68,957, forward strand.
TCTTGTGATAAGGTTAACATTTTTTCAGGTGTATTATAACTTTTAAATAATTCTTTAGTAACAATATTTACCCTTTTATCTGTGCATTGTGCTGATAATATTACGGCAACCAAAAGTTCATAAGTAGAATTATACTCAAGTTCACATTTGGGTTCTGGGAATAATTCATCAAGTTTTTCAACGATTTCTTTGGTTCTTTCCATTTTTTCTTCCATTTAATTATTATGTCTTCTTTCTTTTTAGTAAATTATAATACGTAATTATTATTTCATTAATGGGAATAAAACAGTATCACGAATATTAGGTAAGTCAAATAAAAACATAACAAATCTATCTATACCAAAACCAAGTCCAGATATTGGTGGCATACCGTGTTCCATAGATAAAAGGAAGTTTTCATCTAAATCCATTGCCTCATCATCTCCTGCGTTTTTGTCACGTAGTTGTTCTTCTAATGTTTTTCTTTGCATAATAGGGTCAACAAGTTCTGAGTATGCATTAACAATTTCTGCTCCACAAACAACTATTTGAAATGCATCTGTAATTTTATCATTATTATCATTTCTACGAGCTAAAGTTTTAAGAACGGCAGGATAATTATACAATATTGTAGGACCTATTATATTTGCTCTTATCTTCCTTTTATAAATAAAATCTATTACTGCTCTTACTGACTTACACTCTTCGAGCTCTGCATAAGTAAAAAGTTTTTTTTCAACAACCCTTTTCTTATACTCATTAACATCATCAATAGATAAACAATCAAAACCAAGTATTTTATTCATCTCTTCAACATAATTTATCTTTTCCCACTCTTCTTTGCCAAAATCAATAATATTTCCTTGATATTCTACTTTAGTTGTTCCAACACATTCCATCATAAGTTTCTTAATGAAAGTTTGAAAAAATTTAATGTTATCTTCATAGTCCCAGTAAGATGCATACCATTCGACTTGAGTAAATTCTTGAAGATGCGTTGTATCCATTCCTTCATTTCTAAAGTCTTTTCCGAGTTCAAACACTCTATCAAAACCAGCAGCTATACACTGTTTAAGCCATGTCTCAGTTGCTATACGTAAATTACATTCCATATCTAATGCATTATGATGAGTAAAGAAAGGTTTTGCGCTTGCACCAGAAACATTTGTTTGTAATATTGGAGTTTCTACTTCAATAAAACCATTATCTTCTAAATAACGTCTAATAAATGATACAATCTTACTCCTAGTTAAAAATACCTTTCTAGATTCTTCATTCGTTATTAAATCAAGATAACGTTGTCTATAAATCGTTTCAGTGTCAGTAAGCCCATGAAATTTCTCTGGAAGTGGTCTTAATGTTTTAGATAAAAGTGTTATCTTTTCACATCGAACGGTTACCTCTCCTGTTTGAGTTACATAGACTTCGCCTTCTACACCAACAAAATCGGCAATATCTATCATTTTTTTATAGAAATCATAAGCTTGTTCATCAAGTTCATTACGACCTACAGAAACTTGAATCTTTGCATTTATGTCTCTAATCTGTAGAAAGCCAAATTTACCCATAACACGTTTAAATATAATACGACCTGCAATCTTTACTTTTTCTCCTATCTTTTCTCTAGCCTCTTTTATTGTGCATGTTCTTTCAAATTTTGCCTTGTATGGTATCTCCCCCATACTTCTTAAATCTTCAATTTTTTTTCTTCTTATATCAACTTCATTTGATAGCACTTGTTCTTGCATTCATTTTCTCCTTATTTACTACTTATTGAAAATTTAAAGGTAAAGTTGATAGCTTATTTTAATTTAAAATTACTAACAAAACTCACTAATAAATAAAGACAACATTAGCCTTATTTTTATTATATCTTTAAGATAAATACTATGCTGTTATATTATCGAATAAAAAGCAAAATTATTTATAATCGTAAAAATATAACCTTTAAACTTTACTTTAGATAGTTTATACTAACTTAGCACAAAAATAAAAATAAGTCAATTATTTATACTTATTTTTATAATAATGATAATTCTTATAAACTCTATTCAAATAATCTTTCGTCTCTTTATAAGGTATTTTATTAAGAGTTTTACCATCAGATGAATATTCTTTATTTGAAAGCCAACTTATAACATTCCCTTGTCCTGCATTATAAGCACATAAACCAAGCTCTGTATCATTGAAATATTTAATCAAGTAACTTAAATAATAAGTGCCTAATTTTATATTATATTCTGCCTCATATAAACATTCCTCCCTGTATTCTTCATTCAATTTCATTGCTACCCATTCTGCAGTTGATGGCATAAGTTGCATAAGTCCTATTGCACCTTTTTGAGACTTTGCATCATCTTTAAAACCACTTTCACTATTCACAACTGAGGCTACAAGTGCACTATCAATATCATAAGAACTAGCATATTCCATTATTGTATCTGCATAAGTCATGGGATAAAAGTAAGCATAAAAACAACCTATTGTGTAGGTTAATATTATAACAAAAATTGTTAGTATAAGAATTGAATAAGTTATTCTCATATTTCTATTTTATTTATAATTTAGATAAAAATACATTTAAAAATAAATTAAGTTTTATTATTATATTCTTTCAACCCTTCTATATTTACCATTTATAAACACTCTATAAAACCCATAAAAAGACCTGAAAGGTTTTGTCTTTAAAAAATTTTGAGCTATAGGATATAAATTTTCATTGAATCTAATTGATATACCACATGCCCTGCCAGCTTCCTTTGGTGTATTTATTATTCCTGCATATATACCATTAGATTTGAACATATTAGCAAAATACAACGTCTCATTTCTCGATGTAAAAACTGCTATAACATATTGCATTGTAACCTCCAATATGCACAATTTCCCTTCTAAAACACTATATTGTATTTATAAAGGAATGTTGACAAAATGATATATTTAGATAATAGTGCCTCAACTTATATTAAGCCTAAAGAAGTTATAAAAGCAGTTAATGAAAGTATGCTATTATATACAGCTAATCCTGGACGTAGCGGACATAAGGCAAGCATTAAAACTGCTTTAAAAATTGAAGAAACAAGAGAAAAACTCGCTCAGTATTTTAATGTAGAAAGTGGTCAAAATATTGTTTTTACATCTAATTGCACACAAGCTTTAAATTTGGCTATATTAGGTTCATGTAAAAGCGATGGCCATGTTATTTGCACAGAAAATGAGCATAATTCAGTTTTAAGACCACTAGAATTTTTAAAATCTTGTGGAAAAATTGATTATTCAATAGCTTATCAAAAAAATAAGCATGGCATAACTCTTAGTGATATTCTTCCGCTTATAAAAGACAATACATATATGATTATATGCAATCATATATCAAATGTTAATGGAAGTATAGCTGATATAGAAAATATAGGGAAATACTGTTATGAACACAATATCATATCTTTAATTGATGGTGCTCAGAGTTGTGGGCATATAACTATAGATATGAAAAAAACAAAGATAGATTATTATACAGTGGCTGGTCATAAAGGTTTTTATGCTCCACAAAGCATAGGTTGCCTTATTATGAATAATAATTATCGACCTGAGCCAATTACTTTTGGTGGAACAGGAACTAACTCACTTGAGTTATATCAACCAGATATTTATCCTGAGAGACTTGAAAGTGGAACTATTTCCACTCCACTTATTCTTGGACTTGGTGCTGGGCTAGACTTTGTTAAAAATAATTTTGAAGAAATAACCAATAAAATAGATGATTTAACAACCTACTTAAATTACGAACTTACTAAGATTGGAATAAAAACTTACACTGAACCAGAAAATTCATTCGGAGTTGTTGCATTTAATATCAAAAATTTAGATTCTAATGAAGTAGCTGATATATTAAATGAGAAATATGATATTTGTGTGCGCGGAGGTTTTCACTGTGCTCCCATAAAGCATAAAGCCCTAGGAACAATTAACCAAGGTGCAGTTAGAGTATCCATTTCTTATTTTAATACTTTTTCGGAAATTCAGCGTCTAATCTATGCAGTTAAGCATATTTATAAGACTTATAAATAACTATTATGTTTTAGTTATGTTTTCATTACATAATAGCCTATTTTATAACACAATAATTAAAAAAAGAGAGATTATAACCCGTAGGGTTAAAACGGACTAATAATTAAAAAGAGAGTGATGCAAGAGCTTGTTTCCTAAATTGCATAG
>CALVPQ010000003.1 GCA_944351415.1 uncultured Clostridia bacterium
CTGGGTTCGTGGGTTCCCTGAAAATCTTTGATTTTTAGGGTAGGGTTCCCCTTGAGGCTACCATAAAAACAAAAGTATGATTACAAGACATACTTTTGTTTTTTTTATACGAAGAAATAGAAATATTTATTTGAATTACTTAAACAAGGGAAGGAATCGAACCCTCGGGTTCGTGGGTTCCCTGAAAAACAGTGATTTTTGCGGATTATTGTATTCTAAAGAAGTCCCTTTCAAACCAAATGATTATTTTATTAATTTAATAAAGCATAAAAATAAAAGCGGTCTTCACCCGCTTTTTTGTATTGCAAACAAACCAACAAAGCCTTGTTTTCACGCCGTATAAACGAATTGTCGAGCTTGTAAAACACAATAAAGCAAGAAATTTTAATAAAAACATCGATAATTGTTTTCTTTTTTGCGGTCAGTATGTTAAAATAATTTTGCGACCTACAACTGAATATTTTTATTTTTTTTGCACGGGAATAATTTTGGTTTGGCTATCTATCCGCTGTAAACCTGCTGCCCTGTTTGAAAAGTTGTAGGCCGCGCTCAACGAGGGCTTAAACTGTAGCACTGTGTCGCTCTCGTTTGAGTGTGGCACTTTTATTTTGTGCCAATTTTAAGGAGTAGATATGACAAAGATACCAACCGAAAAAGAATTACAAGATTTTGCATTAAACTTTGATAATGCAGTCATTTGCCCACTTGTTAGGGCTGGTTATAATAAATACAATGTATTTGACATTTTGAATATTAACCGACAAGAATTAAGGCATAGTGATTTTTTGGCGTTTCTTTTAGACCCTAGCAAAAGTGGAAATATCGGACATCAGTTTTTAAGAAATTTTTTAACACTACTTGCAAAAGATATAACAAACGAACTTGATTTTTTTGATATGCTTTATGGAAACATTGACAAAGTCAATGTATATCGTGAGGTCGCAGTTAAAAACGGTCGAATTGATATTCTTTTTGACTTTGAAATCACAAAAAATGAAACTCAAAAAATTGTTGTTTCTATTGAAAACAAAGTTGATTCTGACCAGCACGACAATCAACTTGAAAAATATAAAAACTTCCTTTGTAGCGGAAAATATAAAAACTATAAAAAAGTTATGCTATATTTAACCCCTAACAAAGCAAATTCGAGTTATGCTGAATGGCTTGAAATAGATTACAAATTTATATTCAATGTTTTGCAAAAAGTCAACATAGACTCAGCCGACAACACAATTAAAACACTTATTGAGGATTACAAAAAAATAATAGGAAGGGAATTTAATATGAACAATGAATTTGAATTGAAAAAACAAGCATTAGAGATATATAGAAACAATAAAAAAGTATTAGATTTTATCTTTGAAAGCAAGCCTAATTGGATACAAGAAACATCAAAGATTTTATGTAAATTACTTGAACAAAAAGGTGCAACCATTGTAACGGAAAATAAAAAACAACTTGTTCCAACAACAAATAGAGGTCAAGTGAATTTGATGTTTAGAATAAACGAACTTGTAAATTACCCAACTCACTACTTTCAAATATGCGTAAATGAAATGTCTTTGTTGTTTGTAAAGAATTCTACTCAAAATCAATGTCCAAAACAATGGTTGTTTGGAAGTAAACAAGATTCAAGTGAGGCAGTTGAAAAATACCAACAACTTGTTTTGAATGATAATGCACAATTTTTAGAAGAAGATTGCAAGCAAATAGTAGAGAAAATGTTTGAGCCAAATGGTGCTATTTCAAAAGCACTTGCAACTCTAAATTAAGAAGTTGAAACTATAAGACTTTTCAATATAAATTTAGGAAATCAACACACAAAAGCAGGAACAAAAGTAAAAAAACTGAAAAAGTCAAATGGAAAATTATATATGAATATCAACATAAAAAATACGAGATAATTGATTACTTTCCAATCAATGCTAGTTCAGCTGATGCTCGTAAATATGTTGTTGAAAAAATAGTTGGAACTTACCAATTCCACATTTTATTCTTTTACAAATATTAAAAATTTTATTTAACATTTAGCAAAAACATTAGACTATTTTTGAAAAGTAAGATTTAATTGAATTTAGAAGGTAAAATTATGGTATTAAAATATTCTTTACCTAACACCTTCAAACTTGTTGATTCTGCAAATGTTTCGGTAATTTTCGGTGAGAACAATGAAATTTTGGCGACCTTGCTAGCAATATTTGTTGTTACTATTTTGAGAATTATGAATGTTATAATGCTGAAACCCCTAACGAAGTGTTAAATAAAGCTAAAAAATTATTAACACAATATGAAACTGAATACCTAGCAAAACTAGACTTGTTTGTAATAGATTTAGATAAAATTTCAAATATATTTGACAGCGAAAAACTCTTTAAATTACTTTCAGAGTTAAACGAATTGTCTAAAACAAACAACTTCAAAACTTTTGTATTGTTTACAACTGAAAACAATTTGTTGATTTCAAAAGTTTATTCAAATTTTACACCCGAGCAAAAACAACAAATTCTCTTTTTGAAAGTGAACGACGTGAACAAACGGCGGGGCTACCACAAAAACAAAAGTATGACGATAAGACATACTTTTGTTTTTTTTGCGGAGAAATAAAATATTCTCAATAAAAAAATCGAGAAAAATTAATTCTCGATTTGAATTATAAAAAATTATCTATTTTAAAAATTAAAAGTTGTATTCTAAATTTATTTATTTAAACTGTGTGATGGGTGTGCTAGGCACACAAATTCGCTAGAATTTATAAAATTTTATGTTAATAAAATTTTAACATCACACAGTTGTATCAAATAACTAAAGATTATTGTCATAATTGGTGATTTAAAACATGAAAGATTTATTATTAACACAGAAAAAACATTTTATTATTCATTTAATTATAACGTTTTTTAAAAATTATTTTACCCTATAGAATAAAGCTCTCATACTGTTTAATATAGCGAGTAAGGTTACACCAACATCAGCAAAAACTGCACTTAACATACCTGTTATTCCTAGAGCACCTAAAAGTAGGAATGTAAATTTTATACCAGCTGATAATATTATATTTTCCCATACAATTTTTCGTGTGTATTTGGAAATTTTTATAGCAGTTGAAACCTTTTTAGGATTATCATCAACAAGAACAATATCAGATGCTTCTATACTTGCTGGGCTGCCATTTATGCCCATACTTATTCCCACATCTGCAAGCATAAGTGATGGTGCATCATTTATTCCGTCACCCACATAACCAAGGAACAATTTTTTATCTTTTTTAAGTTCTTCTATATATTCATATTTGTTTTGTGGAAGAAGTTGATATTTAATTTCATCAATTTTTAAAATTTCACCAACTTGTTTTACTACTTCTTTTGAATCACCTGATAGCATAATAGTTTTTATGCCCATATTTTTTAGTTCGCTACAAGCATCTAAAGAACTATCTTTTATTTTATCACTTAAAATTATTTCACCGATTTTTAAATTGTTTTTATATACTTCAACTTTTGTATTTGCCTGTTCTTTAGTTTTTCTTCCAACAAAATAATTATCTTTTTTATAGCTATAATAGATACCTTCTCCTGCAACTTCTTTAACATCTTTCACAGGTTCAAGTTCTTTTTTATTAAACTCTAGAATAGATTTAGCAAGTGGGTGTAGTGAGTTTTGTTCCCCTAAACTTGCAAAGAAAACTATATCTTCTTTAGAATAATCACCTGTCGATACAATATCCTTTACTTCAAATTTTCCTGTTGTTAAGGTTCCTGTTTTGTCGAATGCAACTACTTTTAATTTTGCACAAGCATCAAGATAATTTGAACCTTTTATCAATACTCCATTTCTTGAAGCATTGCCAAGCCCTGAAAAATAAGATAACGGAACAGAAATTGCAAAAGCACAAGGGCAAGAAACAACCAAAAATATAAGTCCACGATATATTGCAGTGTCAATATTGCCTGTTACCGCCCAAACAATACCCCATACAAGCACTGCAAGAACTATAACAGCTAAAGTATACCACTTAGCAATCTTTGAAATTAATGTTTCTGTTTTAGATTTTCGCTCTGCTGCATTCTCTATTAGATTTACGATTTTACTTATAGTGCTATCGTGGTATTCTGTTGTTACTTCTATATTTAAAACACCATCTAAGACAATAGAACCTGATAAAATATTATCACCCTCCTTGATGTTGGCGGGAATACTCTCTCCCGTAAGGCTTTGAACATCAAGAGAGCAATATCCTTTTATAACCTTGCCATCAAGAGCAACTCTTTCGCCAGGTTTTACTATTATAATATCGCCAATCTTGACTTGAGATGGGTCAACTCTTTTTTCTTTGCCATTCTCTAGGACAACTGCATATTCAGGTTGCATTTTGGTTAATTTTTCAATTGAATTGCGAGACTTGTTTACTGCAACATTTTCTAAAATCTTACCTATTGTATAAAGACCAACAACCATTAAGGATTCCATATATTCGCCAAGGCAAGCCGCACCCACAACTGAGAGTGTTATTAATAAGTTCTCGTTGATTTTACCCTTTATTAATAATAAAAAAGCTTTAATATAAGTTTTGTATCCTAAAAATAATGCACTTAGAACAAAAAGAAGCCAAAATGCCCAAGTCGGCAATTCTATTAAAAGTGCACAAAGCCCTAATGCAATACCAATAGCAAGTATTGATATATCAAATATAAGCTCCTTTATCTTATTTGTTTTATTCTTTTCTTTTTCAATTATAAGTTTAGCACTTGGCTCTGTTTGCTTTATAACTCTTTTTATCTCGCTTATTGCTAATTTTTCATCATTACAGTCAAAGGTTAATTTTTTATTTATAAAATCTATGTTGGCATTTTCAACAATATCAAGTTTATTTATTTCACATTCCAAAGCTCTTGCACAATTAGGACAATCAAGCCCTTCTATTTTAATCTTTTTCTTCATTATTTCTCTCCATAACATGAATTTTGCAAATATCAAATACTTCTAAAACATGTTCATCTGCCAAACTATAATATATTTCTTTACCTTGTCTGCGACATTTTATTAAATTCATTTCTCTTAAATTTTTTAATTGATGTGAAACAGAGGACTTTGTCATGTTTAGAAGAACAGAAATATCACAGACACATAACTCACCTTCTCTTATAACATCTATGATTTTAATTCGTGTGCTATCAGAAAGTGCCTTATAAAAGTCTGCCATATCAAGAAGAATGCTTTCATCTAACATCTTCTCTCTAACATCATTTACTGCATCTTGATGAATAATATCACAATCACAAATCATTTCACTTTTTCCCATAAAATCTCCTTTTACACAGTTGAAGATATATTCAACTGTTATATTATAGTTGAATATCCATTCAATTGTCAACAAAAATTTAAACTTTTTTTAAAAAAAATTATTTAATAACTATTTTTCAGTTATATTACTGTATAATATCTTGATAAAGTTAATGTTTTTAAATAATAAAACAAAAAACTACACAAATTTGAAGTTCCTTCTTTGTTAAGGCATTTTGTCAACTTCATATTTTGTGTAGTATCTTATAAATTTCTAATCTTTCATTTCATACCAACTTGCGATGTGATGAATAGAAATACCAAAGTTTGATGGAATAGATGCTTGAACTAATTTTAATTGTTCTTCCATGTATACCCTTCCTTCTTGAGCATAAGTAACAACTTCTTCTTCCTCTGTTTCCCCTGTTTCAGCACCTAAGACAACAATTTTATTTGTTGATTTTGCATACTCTAATTCTTCGCTGGCAACATTTAGCATACCTTCACTGCTATCTCGATAGCTCATTATAAAAACTCTATCTGCATAGTCTATTATATGTTGATATGTTGGCTTTGTTTCTCCATTATAAGTTATTTCATCATCAAGCCAAAAAGCTATATCATAGTCAAATTGTATTTGTGGATAAGTTTGCTTTAAATTATAAACAATATCTATCAGATTATATAATAGAAGCTGTCTATTCTGGTCAAAATTATCATCTTGATGAGGTTCAATATCCAGATGAATTCCATCATATTTTTGTTTATTAGAATTATTATATGAAATATATCTTCCTATCTCTTGATATAATCCTTGTGGCTCTCGTAGCCATTCAACTTCACCTATAAGCCAATATACATCTATATTTTGTTTGTTTGCTTCTTTTATAAAATTTGATGATGTTTCGTTCAAATCTCCTTCGCAAAAATATATTTCATTAACTCCACTATCTTTTGCAAAATCAAGATATTCACTGCTGAGTTGACTATTCCACCACCATACTCCCATAATTTGTTCATTTTTATTAGAACAACTTATACAAAATAAAAAGGAGAATGTTAGCAATAAGCATAAAATTAAATTATATTTTTTCATAATTTTCACCATAATAAAAACAATATCTATATATTTATATTACATTAAAATAACATCAATTGTAAAACTAAAATCTATTTCGCTAACATAAAAATTTAACTCGCAATCGTTTTCTAAAACTAAAATATAGAATGACATTTGTTTATCTAGTATAGCACCATTATTTGCACTGCACTCAATATTTGGATATTGAATTATTTCTCCGTTCAAATCATAAAGTTCAATATTAAATTGTATCACATTTGAATTTGCATATAAAATATTATCTTTATATTGGCAATTGATTGTTTGAATTAATTCATATTCATAATCAATACTCATCACATTGATTGTGAAAGTGTCTTTTGAAATAGAACCATCTGTAACCGCTGTTAAGGTCACTTTTACCTGCCCACTTTTTAAGGCAACTATTCTATCATTATTTATGTCTATAATTCCTTCGTTATCAATATCAATATTTACGTAAGCATTTTCAACATTTACATCATAATAATCTTCACGTGTTTCACCTATAAGCATAACTATATCTTCCGCTTTTATTCTGAGTATAGTTTGTTCAGCTGAAGAATTATTTTTAATTAAAACAAGAAATACAACCAACATAATTATGCTGATTGCAAGAATAATTAAACTTGTTATAATGGTTGCTATTCTTTTATGTTCGATATTTATTTTCACATAAAAATAATATCAAAAATTGTCGAAAAATCAAAGTATTTTTTTAGAAAAATAAAAAAGACCTACATAATATACGTTTTTATAAATGTAGGTCTTTTTCTTTAGTCTATATTTTATGTTTACTCTGCTATTGAATCCATTATTGAATCTTGGTCGTCAGTTGTTTCATCTTTAACTACAATTGGCATAACAGAACGATATTTCTTTACACCTGTTCCTGCTGGAATAAGTTTTCCGATAATAACGTTTTCTTTTAAACCTAAAAGATTATCAACTTTACCTTTAACAGATGCATCTGTTAGAGTTCTTGATGTTTCTTGGAATGAAGCAGCTGATAAGAAACTTTCTGTTGAAAGAGATGCTTTGGTAATACCTAATAAGATTCTCTTAACAGTGGCTGGAATACCACCTTCTTGCAAAATTCTATCATTTTCTTCATCAACCTTATAGACATCTACAACTTCACCTGGAAGAAGATTTGTATCTCCAGCACTTTCCACCTTAACTTTCTTAAGCATCTGACGTATAATAATCTCTACGTGTTTATCATTAACTTTAACATCTTGTCCACGATATGTTGCAATTACTTGATTTAATAAATACTCTTGCAAGCCTTTAACTCCTTTCATTCTAAGAAGGTCTGAAGGGTTAATAGCACCTGCTGTAAGTTGAGTTCCTGGTTCAACAGTTTCGCCATTCTTAACCATTAAAACAACAGGCTTCTTTGCTTCATATTCAACATCGCCATCTCTAGATGCAACGGTGAAATAATAATATTTTGCATCTTGTTTGATTGTGATTTTTCCAGCAACCTCTGAAAGTAAAGCCTCTCCTTTTGGCTTTCTTGCTTCAAAAATCTCTTCAACTCTAGGAAGACCTTGAGTAATGTCAAGAGCAGAAGCAACACCACCTGAGTGGAAGGTTCTCATTGTAAGCTGAGTTCCTGGTTCACCAATTGACTGAGCAGCAACAATACCAACAGCTTCACCAATTGTAACCATATTTTTATTAGATAGGTCTCTTCCATAGCACTTAGCACATACACCATGTTTGCAACGACAAGTGAAAAGTGAACGAATTTGAACTTTTTTGATTCCTGCCTTTTCTATTTCTTCTGATTGTTCCTTAGAAATCATTGTGTTGCCTTCAACAATAAGTTCTCCTGTTTGAGGATTAACTATATCTTCTACAGCCACACGACCATAAATTCTTTCAGCAAGACTTTCTTGAACAACCCCATCAACAACAAGGTCACTTACCCATACACCTTTAACTTTTTCACCTGCTTCTGCGAAGCAATCTTCAGTAGTAACCACTACATCTTGTGATATGTCTACTAGACGACGTGTTAAATATCCAGAATCGGCTGTTTTTAGGGCTGTGTCTGTTAGACCTTTTCTAGCACCACGAGCTGTTAAGAAATATTCAATTGGTGTAAGTCCATGAACAAATGATGATTTGATTGGAACATCAATTTTTTCACCTGAAGCGGTTGTTTTAATACCCGCCATACCACAAAGAGCATTTAGCTGGTCTTTAGAACCACGAGCGCCAGAAATACACATAACTTTGAATGGGTTTAAGTCGTCCATGCCATCAAATAGTGCAGTTTCAACTTTAGCCTTAGTTTCTCCCCATAGTTGTATATTATTTCTAACCTTTTCATCATAAGTAATAAGACCACGTTTGAAGAGTTTTTCATTTTCAAGTGCCTTTTGGTCTGCTTCAGACAATATTTCTTTTTTATCTTTTGGTTCTTCTATATCAAAAGCATTTACAGTTAAAGCACCTAGTGTTGAATATTTATATCCTGTTTCTTTTATAATATCAACAAGCTTTGCACAGGCTGTTGTGCCATACTTATCATAAGCACGAGCAAGAATAGCACGTAAATCTTTCTTAATAACATTTCTATTAAATTCAAGTTCGCATATATTTTCTTCTTTACTTCTATCAACAAAACCTAAGTCTTGTGGAATCTTTTCATTAAATAAAATTCTACCAACTGTGGTTTCTATTAACTTAGAATATTTTTTACCATTAACTTCTCTTTCAATTCTAACCTTAATCTTTGCTTGAATATGAAGATTTTGTGTTTGATATGCAATTATTGCTTCTTCTTTAGAAGAATAAATATTGCCCTCACCTAAAGCGCCAGGCTTTATCATTGTCATATATGCACAACCAAGAACGATGTCTTGTGATGGTGTTACTATAGGTTCACCATTTGAAAGTTTTAAAATGTTATTTGATGCAAGCATGAGTGTTCTTGCTTCAGTTCGTGCATCAATAGAAAGTGGAACGTGAACTGACATTTGGTCACCATCAAAGTCAGCATTGAAAGCTTCACAACAAGCTGGGTGAAGTTTTATTGCCCTACCTTCAACAAGCACTGGTTCGAATGCCTGAACAGAAAGTCTGTGCAGTGTTGGAGCACGGTTAAGGAATACTGGGTGGTCTTTAATAACATCTGCAAGTATATCCCATACAACAGGCTTTTCTTTCTCAATCATACGTTTTGCAGCCTTAATATTATGTGACTTATTAAGGTCTACAAGTCTATTCATAATAAATGGTTTGAAGAGTTCTAGTGCCATTTCTTTTGGCAAGCCACATTGATACATCTTAAGTTCTGGACCAACAACGATAACAGAACGGCCTGAATAGTCAACACGTTTTCCAAGAAGGTTTAATCTGAAACGTCCTTGTTTACCTCCAAGCATTGCGGTAAGTGATTTTAAATCTCTTTGTTTTGAAGATTGAACAGCCTTACCACGTTTTCCATTATCAATAAGATTATCAACAGCTTCTTGAAGCATACGTTTTTCGTTACGAATGATTACATCAGGAGCTCCAAGTTCTATAAGTTTCTTTAAACGATTATTTCTATTAATTACCCTTCTATAAAGGTCATTTAAGTCACTAGTAGCATAACGTCCACCATCAAGAGGAACCATTGGTCTAAGGTCTGGTGGAAGAACAGGAATGACATCGAGAACCATCCAAGTTGGGTTGTTTCCACTTGAAAGGAAGGATTCAACAACATCAAGTTTCTTCATTGCCTTTAGTTTGCGTTGACCTTTTAAAGTATTTAAAGCCTCTTTAAGTGATTTTGATTCTTTTTCAAGGTCAACTTCACCAAGAAGACGTTTTATTGCCTCTGCACCCATTCCAACTTCAAATGCATCAGCACCATATTTTTCACAAGCATCAGCATATTCCTTGTCAGTGATAACTTGCTTGTATGCAAGGTCTGTTTTCTTAGGGTCAAGAACCACATAACAAACATAATATACCACTTGCTCAAGAAGTTTTGGAGTCATTTCAAGAAGTGTGCCTATCTTTGAAGGGATATTTCTGAAATACCAAATATGAGTGCAAGGAGATGCTAGTTCAATATGCCCCATACGTTCACGTCTAACTTTTGCTCTTGTAACTTCAACTCCGCACTTATCGCAGACTACACCTTTATAGCGTATTCTCTTATAACGACCGCATTGGCACTCCCAGTCTTTTCTAGGTCCAAAAATCTTTTCGCAGAAAAGACCATCTCTCTCAGGTTTTTGAGTTCGATAGTTAATTGTTTCTGGTTTTGTAACTTCACCATGAGACCATTCCCTTATTTTTTCTGGGGAAGCTATACCAATTTTTATGGAATCAAAATTATTCAATTCAAACATAACATTCTCCTACTTTTTGCTATTTATAATCTTTTTTCAAATTTTGAAAAAATAAATTTTATTTCTATTATTCGTCAAAGTCACCAAAGTCATCAAAGATGTCAAGATTATCAAGTTCATTATTCTTTGTGCTTTCTTCAAATATATCTTTAAAATCTTTGTCTGCTTGCTCTTCCTCTGATAATTTATTATCATTTGCTGGTTGAGTGTCAAAATCAAAGATTCCTTCCTCAAGGTCTTTTTCGGTGTCTTGAGCAAGAGTATTTGGAGCATCGACTTCATCTTGACTAAGTTCACTAAGAGAGATTTCTTTATTACCTTCTGTTAGTATCTTTATGTCTAGACCAAGTGCTTGTAATTCTTTTACAAGAACCTTAAATGACTCAGGTATGCCAGGTTCGGCAATTGGAAGTCCTTTAATAATTGATTCATAAGTTTTAAGTCTACCATTAAGGTCATCAGACTTAACTGTGAGCATTTCTTGCAAGATATGACTTGCACCATAAGCTTCAAGAGCCCATACTTCCATTTCACCAAATCTTTGTCCACCAAAGAGTGATTTTCCACCTAGTGGTTGTTGAGTTATAAGAGCATAAGGTCCAATTGAACGAGCATGAATCTTAGAGTCAACCATGTGTTCAAGTTTAAGCATATACTTAACACCAACTGTTGTAAGGTTATCAAAAGGTTCACCTGTTCTGCCATCATAAAGTTGAACTTTTCCATCTGGGCGGAAATTATTTTCAACTAAAAGTTCTCTTATATCGTCTGTTGTTGCACCATCAAATGCTGGAGTTGCAACTTTCCAACCAAGAGTTTTTGCAACAAGCCCAAGATGAACTTCCATAACTTGACCGATATTCATACGAGATGGAATGCCAAGTGGACTAAGAACAATATCTAGTGGCTGACCATTAGCCATAAATGGCATATCTGCTTCTGGAAGAACTATAGAAACAACACCTTTGTTTCCATGACGTCCAGCCATCTTGTCACCAACAGAGATTTTTCTCTTTTGGGCAACTGTGACTCTTACCATCATAGTTACACCTGGCTCAAGGTCATCTTTATTCTTTTTAGAGAATACTTGAACATCAACTACTATTCCACCTTTTCCATGTTGAACACGAAGTGATGTGTCTCTTACATCTCTGGCTTTATCACCAAATATAGCTCTTAGTAATCTTTCTTCTGGTGTAAGGTCTGTTTCTCCTTTAGGTGTTACCTTACCTACTAAAATATCATTAGGGTGAACTTCAGCACCTACTCTTATAATACCGTTTTCATCAAGGTCTTTAAGAGCATCTTCGCCAAGGTTAGGAATATCACGAGTGATAACTTCGTCACCAAGTTTGGTTGTTCTACACTTAATTTCTTGGTCATAAAGCGTGATTGAAGTGTATACATCTTCTTTTACAAGTCTTTCATTAATAAGAATAGCATCTTCAAAATTCTGTCCTTCCCAGTTCATGTAGCCAATAAGAACGTTTTTACCAACGGCTAATTCTCCATGGTCAGTTGAATAACCATCAGTTAAAACATCACCCTCTTCAACCTTTTCACCTTTTTTAACACAAGGACGTTGATTGTAGCAAATATCGTCATTGGCTTTAGCAAACTTGGTAAGTGTATAAATATCTTCGTCGCCTTTATCAGTAAGAACTCTAATTTCGTCGGCTGAAACATATTTTACAGTTCCCCCGCGCTTTGCAAGAATAACACACCCACTATCATGAGCAGCAATAGCTTCCATACCTGTTCCAACAACTGGAGCTTCTGGACGAAGGACTGGAACAGCTTGACGTTGCATATTAGCACCCATAAGTGCACGGTTAGCTTCATCACCATTTACAAATGGAATTAAACTTGTTGCAACAGAAATCATCTGTCTTGGAGATACGTCCATATAGTCAACTTTGCTTGCTGGAACTTCTTCCATTACTGAACCATGACGGCACATAATACGCTTATTAACAAAGTGACCTTCTTCATCAAGTGGTTCTATAGCCTGAGCTATGTAGCTTTCATTTTCTACATCAGCCATCTTATATACTATGTCTTTTGTTACAACTCCTCTTTCTTTATCAACTACTCTGTATGGAGTTTCAAGGAACCCATAGTCATTCACACGAACATAAGTTGCAAGTGTGTTGATAAGACCAATTGATTGACCTTCTGGAGTTTCAACAGGACAAATTCTTCCATAATGAGTAAAGTGAATATCACGGATTTCAGGGTCTGCACGTTCCTTTCTTATACCTCCAGGACCGATAGCGGATACACGACGTTTCTGTGTGATTCCTGAAAGCGGATTCTTTTGGTCCATAATTTGTGAAAGCTGTGATTGTGAGAAGAAATCACGTAAAGCTTTATTTACAGCTTTTGGATTCATAATTTGAGATGGTGTTACTTCTTCAAATTCGCGACCTTGCAGTGTTTCCTTAATATTTGTTGCAAGTTTTGTTACACCTTTTCTAAAGTCATTGCAAGTAAGTTCTCCAACTGTTGCAACTCTTTTATTTGATAAGTGTTCAATCTTATCTGTGCCTGCAATACCTTCAAGAACATCAAGATAACAAGAAATTGTTGCAAGAATATCGTCCATTGTTAAAGTTGTGATTATTAAATCTTTCACACTATTTTTGATAGCCTCAATTCTCTTCTCTTTTGTTTTATTTTCAGATAAAATTTGTTGGAGCACTGGATAATAAACATCTTCAAAAATACCTAATTCTTCTTGATTACATGGAAATACTTGTGAGAGTGTTACTCTATTATTACCACGCATAAGATGTTTCTTGCCAGTTACCTGAACCCAAACTTCGTTTACACCTGCATTTTGAACTTTTGCTGCACTTTCTTTTGTAAATTCTTCACCAGCACGAACAAGAAGCTCTCCATCAACAATAATATCTTCTGCATTAATAAGACCTGGAAGTCTGTTTTTAAGCCCTAATTTTTTATTGAATTTATATCTTCCAACCCTTGATAAGTTGTAGTATGCATCTGTAAAGAAAGAAACATTTAAGAAACTTCTTGTGCTTTCGACAGATGGAACATCTGAAGGTCTTGTTTTTCTTGAAAATTCAAGAAGAGCCTCTTCTTGTGTAGTTTGGGTTTCTCTTTCAATAACATTTTTTATATAACGATTATCCCCAAAACATTTCAATATCTCTTCATTTGTAAATCCAAAACACTTTAGGAAAACACCAAGGCTAATCTTATTTTTTCTTTCTAAAACTATTTTTAAATTTTCACTTGCACCTTGTTCTATTTCTATCCATGCCCCATGAACAGGAATTACTTGAGCACGAAGTGTTGCATTATTATCTTTTTCACGAGAAAGATAAACACTAGGAGCTCGGACAATTTGATTAATAACTACCCTTTCAATACCATTATAGATAAATGAACCCTGTTCTGTCATCATAGGCACATCACCCATGAAAACTTCTTGTTCAACAGCCTGTCCTGTTTCTTCAACAACAAAACGTGCCTTTACTTTTAAAGGTGAAGAGTATGTTGCCCCACGACGTTTACATTCTTTAATATCATACTTAGGTTTTGCAAAAGGCAAAATCTCTGTGATATATAATTTTGCTTTACCAGAATAATCAGTTAATGGGAAAAATTCATCTAAAACCCTTTTGATTCCCTTTTCTAAGAAGTCTTTATAAGATTTCTTTTGAATTTCAAGAAGTGGTGGAACTTTTACAAGTTCTTCCGCATGACCGAAAGTATATCTTTCTGTTTTACCTTGTTTTACTTTTCTTACATTTACAGACATTTGCCTCTCCTTCAAACTGTTTATTTGCTGCTATGTTTTGTTTTTTAACTAACACAAAAAAGGACTTTATAGCACAAAAATGCTATAATAGTCCCTACCTATTAAGTTATAAAACAATAATTTTCTTATTCACAGCCGATATTCTATATTATTATAGCTTATATTATTTAAAAATGTCAACAGTTTTTTAATATTTTTTTAGCTTTTTATATATATTTTGTCAAAGAATAAGTTTTTATTGTTTTTTTATTAAATTAATTAAGAAAGAACTTAAGAAAGTTAGGTGTAGTCCTAACTTTCTTCTGTCTTATCTATTTAGCCATTCAAGTTCATTCTCGAAAGCCAATATACTCAATCCAGTTGTTTGTGTTATCCAAACTGGAAGTGTTGGTATTTCAGTAAGTGCTACACCATCTGCAGTTTCAAAAGAAACAGTGGTAACACCATCTACTTGATGGTAAACTTGATAGTAAACTGTGTTTGTAAGTATATTTCTATATGCAAGAACCGGATATGATTCACCAATATCATATTGCATCTGTTCAAAATAGTTGCCAGCACTGTCTGCAAGAATAATATTTTGAATTGCATACGCAAAATTTAGCGTTTTTTCTATTGATGTTACTTGAATTGACGTTTGACAATCATCAGGCGAACTAGTATGTCCTATTTCCCAGAAGCCTGTTCTATTATGATATGTTCCATACTCATATCTAGTATTACCGACATAGTAAATTATATCTAGAGTTCCACCATAGTCTTCTTCTGGAGTAGAAATTAATTGTGTTTGATTATTTACAAAAACATAATCACCATTATTTTCATTATATTCTAATATATTATTGCCCAACATATAACTATTGTTTGAATGGTCATATACAAGTTCAACAGCTGGCCTTAGACTTGGCTCTTCTTCTGCTTCACTATCATTCTCATCATTTGTTCCAGCTGAAGCAAATAAAGGTATATGATATACGTCAGCAAATAAATTATAATACACATCTTCAGTTATACCAGTTGACATAGCTGCATTTGTATATTTGAAATATTCTTCTCCATATTCTAGTGAAGAAGTTCCATAATTATTAACAGTCAAGCCTATCGCAACATTTAACACCTTTGTTCTATATGTTACATTATAGTTTTCAGAACGATTATATGCCTCTGACGTTGCAGTTGTGCTCGTATTATGCCCTAAATAGTAAACATGATTAAAGTTGCCATTCGATGTGTTATTATTTATAGAATAACTAAATGTTGCATTAGGGTTGGTTTTCATACCCTCTGCATCAAAGAAAGAACTATAAGTAGAAACTGCATCTATTGACCTGTTATCAACTACTGTTGCATCAACTGTTGAAGTTGTATAGCAATAAGCAAGGTATGGAACTCTAGAATTTTCTGTTCCTCCAACTAATCCTCCAACAAATGCAGCTGACTCTAAACCTGATGTGCTTGTGTTAAGAGTTAAAAGTGAAGTGCAATAGCTGTTCGTCATAGTAAGTGAAGCATTATTATCTCCAGATAATAATCCAACAACTCCGCCTAAATATGGGTTAGCCTTTTGACCAACAACACTAAGGTTTGTGCTTTTTACTGCTACATTATCAATAAATAATACATTTTCAATAGCTCCTACCGCACCACCAAGGATTGATGCACCTTCAATATCAGCATTGACAATACTAAACTCTATGTAGGAAGGTCTATTACCTGCATTTGTTATTATCCCTGCTATACCACCAACATTATATATAGTGCTTGAAGAAGTGCTTACAGATGTCGCTCTAAAGCTTTGTTCCATTACCGCATTACTGATTGTTCCACCAGAAAGGATTCCTGTTATCCCACCAACAGAGTTTGCAGCTCTTGGAATAACTGAGAATGTTGATTCCATGCTTTGACTACCCGATACATGCACATAACTTAAATTACCAGAAACTTCTCCAACAACATAACCACCATAGTGATATGCTCTTATGATACTATCCTGCAAAACATCAACAAACACCATTGATATGTTTGCATTGTTGCCTATACCTCCAAAAGCAAAGCCTGCACGACTTCCCTGTATAGAAGATGTTTCACTAATTTCCATATTATATGCAGTTCCTGTTCCCATAAAACCTGCAATACTTCCAGAGTATGAGAATGATGTTAAGTTAGTTTGTGCCTCTGTGTAAGTTGCATCTAAAGATGAAGTATAGGTTGAAGAAACATTAATATTACTTGAAATGTTCTTAATTGAATAAGAATTTATTGCCCTACCTATAACACCACCAACAAAGTTTCTACCTATAACTACCGTTCCACCTGTATCTTCACTAGAGATATTGGCTCTTCCATCTATTGTTACATCATATATATATCCATATCTAAGTGTTCCTGCAAGTGTTCCCACACTATTTGTATTTGCAAAAGCAACTTGAGATGGCGCAATAGTCAAGTTTTTAACTGTGCCTGTGTTATTTGCAGAATAACCTATTTGTGCGAATAATCCTGCATTTGTTAAGCTATCCATTGAAACAAGGCTAATTTGACTTATCTCCATTCCATTTCCTTCCAAATTACCTGCAAATATAGTTTGGTATAAAACGGAAAGTTCTTCATAAGTTGAATAATCTATATCACTTATAATTCTATAGTTTGTTATATTCAAATTTGAAGCTGAGGTTTGCTCTGAAATTTCACTCTCCATAGTTGCCGCATCATAAATTAGTCTTGGATTATGAATTGAGCCCCTATTTGGTGTGCTACTATCATCTATATAATGATATATAACTTCTCCAGTGTTAGCATCAAGTTCTGAATAACTGAAGTTTCTTATTGAAAGTGCAGCTATATTTGGACTTACAAGTTCAAGCCTATTTAATGCAAAGGTCATAAGTTCTGTTTCATAAACAGTATTGGTCTGAACATTGCCTTCATCACCTGGAATATCAATAGTTTGTGTTGTTGGAACATAATCAACATAGGTTGTTGATGTGTTTCCATTGCTAAAGAACCAAACTGCATTTGTTCCCATTGAATTTTGATATGAATAATTTGCAAAATTCTCTGCAACATCTGCAAAACCACCAGCATTTAATCTTTCAATACCATCATAAGCTATAGGAATAACTGATGTGTTAATATCACTTTCTCCAATTATAAAGCCACTTTCAGAATCAACTATGCCTTCTCCACTTTCTTGTTCTTCGTTATATAGATAATAACAATTTTCAAATGTTCCTGTGTTATTATCATAACTATCATATCTTGCAAAACCTGCAGATGCTGTTACATTATTTCTTAGCACTGAAAGTGAGAATGAATTTTTAATTTCTCCACCATTCATATATACAAAGCCAGCCATATCTGATGTTGTTTTTGATAAGTCTATATCAGTGTAACAATCACTTATATACCCAGCATTTTGATAAACAAATCCTGCTGCAGCGATTGTTGATGATATTGAGCTTACACTATCTTTGCTATATAATGATGTGTTAGATTGTTCTCCAGAAACATAGCTTGTTATTATCTGCCCTGATTCTAAGTTTGTTACAACAAAACCTGCAACGTGTTGACTTTGTTGAGAGTTATTTTCGATTACACCATTCTTAAAATATGATGCAGCAATTTTGCCTGAATTTTGTCCAACAATACCGCCCATGTTGTAAGGTGTTCTCATATTGATTGAAACGGCACAATTAGTTATATAGCCAGAATTTGTTGCAGCTATTCCGCCCATAAAACTTGAGCCATCTAAAGCATTGTCTGCTTTTACAACAACATAATACTCACTGCCACTGACTGTATCTGTTGTTACTCTACAGTTTGTGATGATACCTTGATTGTCTGCAACAATTGAGCCAAAATTGAAGGCATCAGATGTGGTGATAAATTTTACAGTTCGCAGATTATACCAGCCATAGTCATCATCTGGTTCTATGTTTGTATCTGAGCCATCTATAGCTGCTGTAAAGTTTATATTAAGATTTCTTATTATAGAGTCTTCTGGAAGAGTTGTAAATAGACCAATACTGCTAGATGAGCCTAAATCATAAGTTCCCGCAAAACTTATTGTGTGTCCATTTCCATCTAATGACTTAAATGTTGCTACTAGCGGTGAAAAGGCTTCAATCCCTTGTGACTCATTTGCCTTGTTTGGAAGAGTTATATCATTTAGAAGAATATAATAACCACCACTTTGCATATCAAGTAAATCATTATAATCATAAATCGGAATTGGGCTTTCTTCGCTACTTGAAGAATATACATTAAGCACAAATTCTGTGTGAACTGTTTGACTTCCAATAATTATGGCACCATCATTGTTGTTTTCTGTGTCTGGACGCTCTGCAGTGTATGTTCCTGTTGAATCTGAATAACTATAATTTGAATAGAATGTTATATAGTAAAATCTATCTTCTGGTTCATGTGTTCTGACTGGTGTTAGATTTAAACCTGCATAATTAAAGTAATAGTTACTTCCAGAAAGTATATTCCCATTAGCATCATAGCCTAATTCATATACCTCTCCTTCTTCATCAGCCTGTGCATAGTCAGGGAGCTGGTCACTTATAAGGTTGGTTGCAACTCTCCATATACCATTATAAGCTAAACCATTCATAAATTCTTCAACACTATTTACTACTTCAATATTTGTTGAATCATACTCAATATGACTGAAAATGTCTACACTAAATGTTGTTTGTGTTCCAACTTGCACATTTATTTCACCATTACCCATTCCAGATATAATATCTTCGGAATTTCCAACAAGTTCGCCATTATATTCCAGAACATATTCTTGAATTACTATACGTGTCAAACTGCTTGATGTGCGAACATTATCACCATCTACCTGGGTTGCTGTAATTGAAATATTAAATATGTTTGCTTCATTATCGTAATTTACTGTGTTTGATGTTATTTCCAAATAATAAATGCCTTCTTCTTCAACTATTGTTGCATAAGTATCATCTGATAAAACTGGTGCAGATATACTTGAAGAAAGATAGCCATAAGAATTGATGTTAAGTTGATACCTCATTCCCCTTGCAACATTATAAGAGGCATAGAATCCGCCCTCATTTGTGCTTGTAGGAGTTTTTCCATTAAGTTCAACTGAAACATAGTTTTGAAGTCTTACAGTTAAATTCTTAATAACACTATAAGCAACTTCACCATCTTTCATAATAGTTATTCTTATTGAAGTGGTGCTTTCATCGTTTACATTGACTGAAGTTAAGTCGTAACTGATATAAACAACACCATTATATGTGTAATAAATATTTTGATTTTCGGCATCGCCACTTCCTGTTTGATTATATGTGCTGATTATATCATTTAAGTTAATTCTAAGTCCTGTTGCTGTTGCTGAGCCAACAATAGATTTGTCATCAAATATATTCTCTTCTCCTGTTGTGTTTGCTTTGCGAGCTAAGAAACCAAAGTTTGCACTTGCATTTCCAGTATTATAATTTTCATCAACATTTTCTATCAAAATATAATCAAAATCACTATCATCAGGAGTTATTGTGATTGCAAGAAGCCCCGTGGTGCCTGGGTATGCATAATTTGATGTTGAAGAGATTCCAACAGTTCCTGTAGATTCTGCTAAATTGGAGTAGTTATCTACTACAACTGATGTAATATTTGTTTGCTCAAAATTAATTGTTATCGAAGTATAAATTGCAGTATTGGATTCAGCTAAAATATAGATAGTATATTGCCCATAAATATTCTCAATATATCTATTTATATAAGCCTGAGAATTTTTATTTACAGAAATTGTTAAGTTAAATCTTTGATTTGATAGATTTTCACTATTATTAAGGTCAGCGACAAAACTTACATCAAATAGAAACTCTTCTGAACCATAAAGGAAATTGAAGCCTTGAGCTTCTAGAACGTCACTGCCTTGAATGTTAACGTTATCGCTTCGAACTATATAGTAAAGAGGTAGATTTTCTTCTGCAGTTGAATCAATAACAATAACATCTTCAATCTTACGACTTGATAGAAGTGTTGCATTATTATACTTTGTGTTATTGATGCTTGATGCACCCTTTCTATAGTTTATTGTAACATTATCAAGTTCTCTATTAACTCCTGATATATAAGTAACATTAACTTGTTCCCCTGTTTGTGTGTTATTTTCAAGGAATGTGAATTCAACAACTGGTGTTATTGTTATCTTGTAGTCTTCTTCTTGAGTTAAATCGTTTCTTCTTATTACAATAGTCTGCCCTGTGACTTCAATATCTAATTCAGCAGATGCATCTTGATATTCAATTGTTGTTTCACCAGTTTCACTATCTGTAACTTCTACCTGTTTTTGAACTTTTGTTACTTGTGCCGTTACCACAGTGTTTGTTGCTAGATTAAATACAACGTTATTAAGTATTGCTACACCTTGAGCATCTACATCAATTCTTGAATTTTCAGTAGCCGATGAAGACAATTGCATATTTAAAGTATAGTGCGGTCTAACATAAAGTGAAGCACTATTTTGCCCTCTTAAATTTATTGTTGTGTCGCCAATTGGCAACGAATTTGAAGAACCGTTTGGATAAATTATAGATGAACTTTCGCTATTTTCCGTAAGGTCTTCATCATCAGGATTAAAATAATTTATAACATAAATATAAAATTCTATTGCATTATTTGTGTTTAAAATACTTGTTGCAGTTACATTTGCAATACCCGTACCTCTAACAGTAATTCTTCCATTTTGGTCAAATGATAAAATATCTCGTGTATTAGAAGTGAACGACATTTCGCCCTTAGTAGTAAACGGATATAAAACACTATTGAAGTTTACACTATTCATATAAGAATCAAGCAATTCTTGATAACCTTGATTTTCGTCACTATTATCTGTTGAAGAAGCTGCGAAATAGAACATATAATATATTTCTTTATTGCCAAGTCCTTGTTGCCCATCATATTCTTCCGCAGTAAGTTTATTATTAAATCCTTCATTTAGAGATAAGAACATATCTCCACCTTCTACAAAGAATGATTGAGCTAGTAATGTGCTTCCGTTATCACCTACTATTACAAAATCACCATAGTATGAGGTTCTTGTAAGACTATTGACTGATATATTTGAGCCAGTTAGTTCAATTCTTGACCTTGACAATACAAAAGTATTAACATTAACATAGTTAATATTATCTTGCATCTCTCCATCAACACCATTCATTACAGCAACTGTATTGCCTTCCAAAATACCAAATGCTAGTTTATTAGAGTTTGCTATATTTGTTGTTCTGAAGTATGAACTTATAACTGAAGTGCTATGAAGTGTTATCATTGATGAGTTAATTCCAGTGTATCCAATATCAACTGCTTGCATTGCAAAAGCTGAATTTATTGTGTTGACATTTTCAATATTTGCAATACCTGCAACATTTGCAGGAGTTGGTGTTGCAACTGAAGATAATAGTCCCCTTACAAAAGTTCGAGAAGTTATTCCTGTGAAGTCATTTTGAGCAATTCCATCTTCTCCAATTGTGTCAATAAATCCAACAACACCGCCAACATAGTCATAACCACTTACTTGTCCACCTACAATTATACCTTGTCCAGCAACATAATCGCTGTTTGTTGCTGTTTCATAAGCACCTTGATAAGAACTATAAATTACAAATGAAAGTGTGTTATTTTGATAACTATTATATCCACCAATAATTGAACTTGTGGCACTGCTTGCACCTGTAAGCCCACCAACATAGGTCTGGTTAGTTAAAGTTGCAAATCCATCAAAAGACACAGGAACAAGAGAAATTTGTGAGTAAGCCATATAATTTGTATAACCTGTATAGGATAAAACTTTACTATCTATCTTTTCAATTATACCATTGTTAGAACCTGCAACACCACCAACGTAGGTTGTAAGAGAAGATATTTGACTTGCTATATAGTTTACAGTCATAGTTCCTTCCATATATACAAGTATGTTAGGTGTTAGTCCAGCATAGCTATATCTTCCACTTCCAACTACACCATATCTTCCATCTACATTTTTTAATTGTTCTTCGGTATAACTTCTTGTGTTAGATGAATTTTCTTCAAATAATGTGTAGTCTTGAATAATTGTGCCATTATTAATTCCAACAACACCGCCTATATAACCATCTGTCACATTAATGTTTGAACTCATTATTGTGACACCAACATTTATAAGTGTTCCTTCATTGCTTCCTGCTATAAGACCAACACGGCTTCTTCCAGCAAAAGAATTTATAGAGTCACTTCTTGCGATATTAAACTCACCACTAAATTTTACGTATTCAATATATGCATTAGTGCCAATACTTGTAAATAAGCCATAATAATCACTATTATTATTACCATTATGTATTGAGTTAATAATATTTATGCCTGTGATTTCAGCATATTCACTTGTTCCAACAATTGAGCCTTGAAGTTCCCCTAATGGTAATGCTTCGCTTATGGCTGAAACATCTATCGTTGTATTAATTTGATAATGTGCTGATAAGTTCATATTAATAAGGTCTTCAGCACTTTCTATAGTGAATCTATTTTGTTCAGTTCCATTTGCAAAACGAACTTCTATATTTATAGCCAAACTTTGATAATCACTTAAAATATTATTATTATCATCAAGCCAGTCGCGAGCGGCTATCCATAGTGTGCCTTCCATTTCATACTGATAATTCTCTGCATGTGTTACAAACTCATCGTTTACCGTTAAAATTATTTGATACCTTCCATCACTTTCTATATAGTCGATAGAATTTTCATCTAACATATAATAAGTAGACGTTGTGCCATTAGCATTTTCTATTGTGATGTCTCCACCTTCAAAGAGAGCTACTATCTCCCCATTTGTGGCAGTTAAGTTAGTTGGGTATGCTATAATAGAATGCTGTCTTTCAGTTGATGTAAATTCAATACTTGTGATACTATCTTGAAGGGTTATACGATTTACTTCCTCATAAACTGATATACGCACGTTTACTGTGTATGAATAAACTCGCCCATATTGTCTTACATGAGCTATAAGTTTAAAATTTCTAGGATTTTCAATATTACTAAATGCTGTGAAAGTTAAAGTTGATGTATCAAATGTGCCAAGCCCAACAATAGTATAAACATTGTTATCTTCAGCTGTTTGATACATAATGTCTACAGGTTGACTATTTTTTTGGATACCTAAATCTGAGTCAGTTTCCCAATAAACATAGCTTTGGTCAAATGTATTTTCAACATAAGCAGTGCGTGTTTCAGCATCTAAATAGGCAGGATATGCAAAGAGATATGCATCTTGATTATTTACGGTTATGTTGAACACAGCTTCTCTTGCACTTGCAAGATTAGTTCCCGAGTAAACATCGGCATAAGCTGCATTTACACCATAATTTCTTATGTTTTCATTTGTGCTACTTGGGTCAATATAATAACCTTCCCCATCACTTTCTTTAAATACGTTTAAATTGCCTATATAATTAAAAGCAACTATATCTAAATAATATATTTTAGTTATTGTTTCAAGTTTAAAATCAACTATGCTATAGCCACCAATCATAAGTTGGAGTTCACTAGAGCCATTTGCTCTTACATAAACATTAAAGTTTTTGTTATTATTCGCTGCATCAGCATCACCAATTTGAATTAATTGCGATGTGGTGAATTGAATATTTGTGATGGCTGTTGAAGATTCATTGTTGTTTGCTATAACCTCAACATCAAAAAATGTTGTTGAACCTTCGGTATTATACACATAGAATAAAGTTGAGTATCTTTCACCCTCTTCAACATCTTCCACATATCTAATTGAATTTTGTTGATTTTGAGTTTCTATTGATATAGAACCAAGTGATTCTAGAACGGTAATTGTTAGTGTTGTTTGTTCACCATTATCAAGGATTACTGAGTATGTTCCAGTGCCAGTTGTTATTGGTATAATTTGTAAATTCAGTTGATAAATATCACCTTCCTGAATATAAGGTTCTTGTTCATCTATTATAAATCTTGCGACATTAGTTCCTGAAAGACTGCTTACAGTTATATTTGAAAATTGAGCATCTGCATACAAATCTAAAAATACAACTGGTTCTTGTGAATTTAAGTCTAAATAAATTCTATCTGCAAATTCTTCAGTTTGAAAATCAACAAAGTTTGCACCTTGAACAATTTCATATTGAAGTGCAAGTTGTAAACTTCCCTCTTGAATAACATTAAAGTTTAATGTTATTGGTATTGTTTGCACATCTTCAGTTACTGTTGCATTGCTAACACCCTTTATATAAACTGGTTGACTTAAATCATAAATAATAACAACTTGGTCTTGATATATTGTGTTGTTATATCTAAGTTGCAAATCTGTGTCTGTTAAATCTATAACAAGTTCATCATACTCAGCATCTTCTGGATTTATTGAGAATAAGAACTCTTGCCAACCAAAAGATGTGCCTGCATAATTATTATAGAAAGTATAAAGAACATCTGCAGTAGTGAAATCAATATTATTTATAAGCAAATTTGTTGGTATTACTCTGATATTTACAGGTATGGAATATACATAATTTACATTTTCATCTTCGCTGTTTTCAAATCCTTCATAATAGAAGTTAATGTTTAAGTTTGTTAAGTTTTCAACACCTGTTGCACAATCTACTTGGAAATAATACGTTGTTTGTCCGCTTAATGAAAGTTGCCCTATGCGTTTAACATTTATAACATTTACATCATCTACAAAGGTTTTAACTTGAATTAAATCATTCTCACTATTTATAGTTACACCTAAATACACAGTGATAAAATCTATAGTGTCTCCAACAAAAAATCCATCTAATATTGTGCTTTGGTATCCTGGAACGAGAGTTATGCCACCATGGCTTACATCTTCTATTATATGTAGCGTATCTGAGCCAATTATATATTCTCGCTCAACTATTCTATAGCCATATTCATGACTTACACTTTCATAGTCTATATCAACAATAACATAAAAATCTCTTTGGCAATATATTATTTCTCCACCTTCAACACGATTAACCGCAAAGAAGGTAAACTTATCTCCTGCTTGCACTTCTGAGGCAGTTGTGGTATCAAACACATATTCACCATTTTCATTTGCAACATTTATAAAGTTATAGAAAGTGTTTTGTGTTCTATTGTTTGTTACACCTTGACCTAGTGTATATAAACTTCCTGTGCTATCAGTAAAAATTATATATTGACTATCATTGATTTCAATTAAATTTGCTTGAATAAATGAATTTACGTAAGCATCATTTACTGTAATGTCTTCTATTGTTAGACTTGAACTATTATTTACCTTACCATAAAAATAGAACTCTAAGTCTCTTTCTGTTGTATTATCTGAGAAAGTGAAGTCTGCTGCAGATGGATATAATTCTGTGGATAATGAAAGGTATAAAGCATTATCTGAAGCAGAAATATTTGAAGAATATTCTCTAACATTTATTCTTATAGTGCAAGAAATATTACCTTCATTTGTGCGAACAGTCATATCAGAAACTCCGCCCTTTATACCTGTTATTGCATAAATTGTGGAATAGTTCTGTGTGCTAAGCAAAGATACAGTGCAAATAGAAGGATTAGATAATGTATAAGAAAGTGAACTTGCCATATCACTTACTGGATTATTGATTGTGAAAGTGACATTTTGAGCATTTTCATCATCTACAAACATTACAACCTCTTCTCGCGAAGCAGTTAATGTTACGTTTGAATAATCTTTTTCCCCACAGCTTGCAAAAAGAAAGCTTGCAACGACAAGTAGCAAACTAAAAACAAACATACTTATTTTTTTTGATATTGTCATACAACCTTCCTTTTATTCTTGTGTTAAATTATTTGCAAATATAGTTATAAAATAATTACTTTTATATATAAAATCTATATTGTATAATATTGTTCTTCCCTTTAAGTCAAAATTATTCATTCTTCTCTTTAAAGATTGATGTTACATAGTCAAGTGGGTGGATTTGAACCATTGTTCTGGCAGTTGGAGAAGTAATAACGAATGCTTGTCCAACAGTTGCAGAAACGATACGGTTACGTTCTGTTTTATTAATACCACCTGAGTTTTTATAAAGTTCAATAAGGTCGTTAACGTCGTTTGGTGATAGCGAGAAAATAAGTGAATATTGACAAGCATTAATAACCGCAGTTGATTGACGTTTAATTTCTTCTGAACCTACGAAGTCATTAATGTTCTGAGTGATGACTATTTGCATCCCACCATACTTACGGATTCTCTTTGCCATTGCTGTCATGAAATTTAAGGCTATTGGATACTTAGGGTTAATGAATGTGTGAGCCTCGTCAACGACAACAATAATCTTTCTGTTTGTGTTGTGAATTTTATTATAATCCTTATTGTTAATAATTTCATTTTCAATATACTTAAATACAAGAAGCATCTGTGCATTTGTTAGCATATCATTATTACCAGCGATAAGCGATTGGAAATTGAAACATACAAAGTTTTCATTTGTTTCAATTGATGTTGGACCATTCCACAAGTTCGAGTTACGTCCACCCTTTGCAAATTTACGTATATAGGCTTCGGCAACACGAAGGTTATTAAGTGTAAACTCTTCTTTTGCTGTTTGAAGTCTTTCCTGCAAAAGGTCATAAAGGTCGTCAAACGTTGGATAGTCTGTTGGTTTTAAGTCTTTAAGTTCGGTATTTTCATCTATATTAAATCTTGCATATAAGTCTAAAACTAGTGAGTTGATAATTTCAAAGGCATCTGAAGAAATACCTTCAAGAATTGTTCTAAAGAATTGTTCAAGGAACTGCAAATGTTGATTGAAAGAATCATCTTGTCTTTCTTTCTTTGATTTACCATTTTCTTCATTATCTTCTTTTTCGTCATCATCTTTATCAAGAGCACGAATTACGTGGAATGGATTGATTATACCTTGCAGTGATGAACCAACATCAATAAGTTTTCCATGCAAGCTATCTGTAAGTTTTGCATACTCTTTTTCAGGGTCACAGATGAATATCTTTGTGTTATCAGCTGAGAAATTTGCAAGAAGTGTTTTGGTTGCAAAGGATTTACCTGAACCAGACTTGCCAATAATCATCATATTAGAGTTTACTCTTTGAGCATCACGTTTGAAGAAGTCGATAAACACAGGATATTCATTATCACCAATATAAAAGCCATTTTCATCTTGAAGTTCTGATGATACAAATGGGAATACACCAGCAAGAGTATAAGTTGGAATGCCACGTTGCAATTCTTTTATATTATCTCTCATTGAAATACCAGTGCTAATAAATGCATCAATTTGTCTTGCAAAGAGTTCGGTATAACGATACCCTTCTTGTTTTAAAACTGCCTTTACATCTTTTCTTGCCGCATCTTCACAAGTGATAAATGTGTTTACGTCATATAGTTGTTGGTTATTATTTTTGAGTTCTGCAAGAAGGTTTCTTAGAGTTTGAAGGTGTGTTGTGATTTCAATTCTTGTGCTTGATTTACCCGTTTTTGAAAGTCTTGTCTCCATATCCATGATGGCTTTATCGATTTTTTTCTCTGAATCAAATTTTGGAGCTTTTTTAAACTTCATAACTACTTTTGTTCGGTCAAGAAGGAAGAAGGAAGTTCCCCATGCATTGCCTACTTGAAGTGGATATTCAGTGATGGCATAAGTTCTATAGTTATTTCCATCAATATTGTATTTTGCTGATGAAAATTTAATTTTTTCAGGAACTGCCCAATTAACATATTCTGCAAAAGGCACACTTTCAAGTTCTCTTTCATTAAACTCTCTATTATAATTTGCTCTTAAGAATACTGCAAGTTCACTTCCAACAAGCCTTTTTGTTGTTACAGGTGTAAGAGAAGTTGCAAGTGAAGCTGCCATACCATTGACGGTATTTTCAAGAGCTTCTATATCTCTGCCTAGAACAACTAAGTAGAAATAGTCTTTATATATCTTATTTGTTCTATTCTTATCTTCAATAAATGCAACACGTTCTTCAAAGATAGGTGCCCTTGCATCAACCTCTGCTTGAGTCATCTGATGTTCGTATAATTGGTCAAGAAGTCTATCATACTTTCTGTTCTCATTATATGCATAGTTATCAAGAACCATTGCTTTGTTTATCTTTACAATCTCACAAACCTGGTTATCATCAAGTCTTCTTAAAGCATTACCAAAACCAATATCAATAACATTGTTTTGGCTGTATTCATTCAATAGGTCGAATAAAATAGGTTTAACCTCAAGCACTTCTGCATAATAGCTCCCATAAGAGATACATCTGTCTTGATAAATTGATTCAAAAGGTATGATATTTTTCATATTAGGTTTACCCTTTTTAGGGTTCTTTTCATATTTCTTTTTCTGCATAGAAAATCTTGCAAGGTGTGCAATAGTCACATAAAACCTATCACTATCTGCTATCTTAAAAAATAGTGATATGCCTAGTATTGCCCATACCATTGCAATCCAGATATGCCCTGGAAAGTTTGCCGCTGCAAGCACTATAAGAATTACAACTGCAATAACAGCAAGCAATAAATCAAGGCCTGTAAAGCCCCTTATAAATTCAAGTTTGACTTTTGTTCTTCTAGGAACTACTCTAACCATATTTACCTCGCTAACTTATTTTACTACAATTTATAGCAAAAATACAAACGATTAAACGAGATTTTACATATTTTTTATAAATATTAAGTTTTTAGATAAAATAAAAAAAATACTTTTTATTTTAAAAATTATTTTTTAATATAAAAAATATTTAATAAAAAATGCAAAAAAATAAAAAAATGACTAAAAATTATATTTTTTAACCATTTTTAATAAAACTTCACCTATTTTTTTTATTTTTTGGATTTATTTACTATAGTATAACAAAAAATTAAGTTTATTGTGTTTTTTTGCACGATTTATTATATTTTGATTTATTATATCATATTTCTTTGCAATTATTTCATTGTTATAACCATATAAGTCTGCTTGCATTGTTCTTCCAATTATACTGTTTTGGTTTGCAAGTATTCTATATGGTTTTGTGCTTACACTATTTACATTAAATTTTTCATTATTTTGTTGCAAGTTTATTTGACTATCACTTGCATTAATATTTTGAATATAGGCATTAGGTAAGTTTTTATCTTCATTTTTAAATATAGTTCTTTTCTTGTTTTTTCTATCATTTTTAATATTTGAACCATAAATTATATAATCTTTGCTAGACAATCGAACAAAACGCTGAAAAAACTCGCATTTATCTGTTACAATTCTTTTTACCTGTCTGCCCTGCAAGATAACATCAATAACCCTCCCTAAGTTTAAGCCGCCTGCATCATAGACAATTTTCCCAATAGGATTGAAAGTTTCTTCATCTAAATATAAACTTAAAAAATCCCCTTCAATCATTATACACTCACCACTATGACTCTTTATATTTTCATAATCTAGTGTGAAAAGCTTTTCACTTTCATCATCAGCAATAACAAAAGATAGAATATTTTTAACATTGCTATCAAACATAGCATTTAGCACATAACCCACGAGTTCCCCGCTTTGCAAAGATATAACTTTTTTTGAAATATAATCACTTAATTTTTCCATGCTATAACATATACGAAGTTTACTTAATTTATGACTTAAACTTGAAAACTAGCCTTTTTTCTACATTTTTTGCATGATTTTGCAAGTATTTTTGATTAAAATCGCTATTTAATTTGACTTTAATTTTAATTGTGTTATAATATAAGGCATGAAAAAAGAAGAAAAGAAACCTGTTATAACTAAAGATATGATAATAGACGACGTGCTTCAGCTTGATGAAAACTTAGGCGATGTTTTTATGGGGTTTGGTATGCACTGCATTTTTTGCCATCTTGGGCTTGAAGAGACGGTTGAAGAAGCAGCTACCGTTCATGAAGTTGACCCTGAATTTTTAGTTCAAAAGCTCAACGAAGTTTATGAGCAAGACAGCAAAAATAAAAATAAGACAAATTAACTTAAAATTTCTATAATTGTATAATAGATATAAAATAAAATCATAAAAGGCAATGCTAATCATTGCCTTTTTCTTTGTTGCTCGATATATTTGTTTCTTCAGTATTCTGAGATATAGTTGTATCTTCTTTATGTAAGTCGCCCGTTTCTGATTGTGAATTACTTTTCTTCTTTACTAGCTCTCTACGTTTTATTTTCCTTTATATAAGCTTGCAAGATTTGAAGAACAAGCAAGGATAATAAGCAATAATACTTCACTTTTGTATCATTAGACTTAGAGAATATATTTAGCAAAATACTTTCATATCTGCCATCAAAAATAAAATTTTTATCTTCATTCCAAGAATCTTTTTCTGTTTCTAAATTGTAACCTTTTTCTAAATTATAAATTTGATTTAAAAGTTCTTCATGACACAACATTAAATCAAGCCCTTCAATGTTTTCAAGTTTTATAAAGGAAGGAACTAAAGTTTCTTTAAAACAATTTAAAATCCTTTTTTCGCTTTTATTAAGTTTCATGTTTTTTAGCCTTTACTTATTAAACAGATTTTGACTGATTTTGCTAAGCAAGATGTCTATTCCACGTTTTGTTTTTGTGGACACTAGAACTTCGTTGTCTTGTATCAAAAGCGGTTTTGTTAAAAGGTCGGCTTTGTTGTATACAACAATTCTATTTTTTGTTGCACCAAGTTTGTCTAGAAGCTGGTTTGTTACACGCATATTGGCTTGATACTCATGTTCGCCATTTTCTTCATTCATTAAAGATATATCAACAACGTGAAGTAATAGGTCGGCATCAACAGCTTCTTCAAGAGTTGAAGAAAAGGCATCTACAAGCTGGTGTGGAAGGTCACTGATAAAGCCAACGGTATCGGTTATCACCGCATGATTGCCATCAAGATAAAGTTTCCTTGTTGTGGTATCTAAGGTTGCAAAGTAACGGTCATCTGCATAGATGTCTTCTTTTACTAGCAAGTTTAAAAGGCTTGATTTGCCTGCATTGGTATAGCCTACAAGAGCTATCTTAGGCACTTGCGAATCAAGACGCTCTCTTCTTGTGGACTGTCTTTGCTTTTTAAATTTTTCTATTTGGCTTTTAATATTATCCATTTCTCTTACTATAACACGTCTGTTAAGTTCTAGTTTAGTTTCACCCGGTCCACGCATACCAACACCGCCACTGCCAAAACGTCCGCTTGTGCCTTGCATATCTGCAAGTCTTGGCAAAATATAAAGGTCTTGTGCAAGCTTAACTTGAAGTTTTGCTTCCTTAGTTTTTGCTCTGCCTGCAAATATGTCGATAATAAGACCTATTCTATCAAGCACTTTAACACCAAATTCTTTTGACAAGTTTTTCATTTGAGAGCCACTTAGTGCGTAGTCCACAATAACAACATCTATAATCTCTTCACAATTATTTATATAGTCTTTAATCTCTTGAACCTTTCCACTGCCAAGCACTGTTGCTTTATTGAAATCTTTGATTATTTGATAGAAATCTTTAACAACATTTAAGCCCGCAGAAATAGAAAGGCGAGTTATCTCGTCTAGTTTTCGCTTCAGTGCATCACCTTTTTTAGTGCAAACAGCAACAACTATTGCATTCTCTTGCTCTTTTTGTGTATTTATCATCTTTTCCATAAATTAATTATATCAAACTTAATTTATTTTGTAAATAAAAATTTTCATATTTTAAATTGGTTCAAAAATAAGTTTAAATAAATATTACAAGTAAAAGAGCAATCGGAAGTGCGAGCTTTTAAGCTCGCCAAAGAAAGTGTAAGCTTTCTTTGAAAATTTTTAAGGACTTAAAAATTTACTTCCGATTGCCGTTTGCTTGCAATATACTAACTTTAAATATTGTTATATAAAATTTTAATTCATTTTTTTATAAGTCAATTTAATAAAAATCACCCTACAAGCACTTCTCCACTATTTATATCAATAACAACGTTGACAACTTCATTATTTTGCCCAACAATAGAAAAATACCAAAATAAATCGTCAAAGTTGTCATTTTGTTCGGTCAACACTTTAAGGTAGCACTCGCCCCTAAAATTATTTCCTTCATAAAAACTATCAAGCCTTTCACCTAGACTATTCTTTGCTATCTCTAGTGCCTGAGCCCAAGAGACAACAAAATTATCACTAACATTACTAAATGATACTGTATAATCTTGATAGGTTATAATTATATTTTCATCTTTTTCAAGTGCATAGCCAAGGTCAGCCATATACTGATGGTTTACAGGATTAAGATACATAATAAAATCTTGCTCTTCACCATTTATAGTAAGCCTAGTTATTATCTCCTCCTCTTCAAGTGGTTGATTAAAATTTAATACAAAAAGAGAAAAATCACATAATGGACGATGAACTCCATCTATGATATAAGGTTCTTCTCTTTGTCCAATGCTGATAGATGCACTGACTGTTCCATTTGAATCACTGCCTTGATAGTATATCTTTGTTATTTCGCTTATATTATCTTCTAAATCTTTACTCTCACCACAGCTAATAAGCAAAAGTGGACATAATAACATAAATGAAAATAAAAATATTTTTTTCATAATTGCTCCTTGCTATATCATTATGTTGGTTTTTTATAAAAAATGTGTTAAAATCATATTAAGGTGAAATTATGAATAATCTTAAATATTATATTGATAAAGCATTAAAGGAACATTTTGCATTAGGTGCAATGAATTTTAATAATATGGAGTCGCTTCAAGGCATTATGCAGGCATGCATAAATACAAAAGCCCCTGCTATAATTTCTATAAGTGAAGGAGCATTATCATATATGGGCGAAGACTTTGCTGTTGGACTTGCAAAAATTTGCAAAGAGAAATTTCCATATCTATTTTTACACCTTGACCATGGAAAAAGTTTTGAAGTGTGCAAAAGAGCCGTTGACTTAGGTTTTGACAGTGTTATGATTGATGGCAGTGGTTTGTCATTTAAAGAAAATATTGCCCTTACAAAAAAAGTATGCGAATATGCACATAAGTTTGATGTTCTAGTTGAAGGCGAACTTGGACAAATTAAAGGGATTGAAGATAATGTTTCTTCTGCTAGTCAACACTATACTGACCCTATTAAAGCAAAAGAATTTGTTGAAAAGACAGATGTTGATACCCTAGCTGTTGCTATTGGCACAAGTCATGGAGCTTATAAATATAGTGGCAAGCAAACTTTACGTTTTGATATTCTTGAAGAAATTGAAAAATTGCTACCTAATTTTCCACTTGTCTTGCATGGTGCTTCAACGGTTGATGAAGAATTAGTTGATACCATAAATGATTTTGGCGGAGAACTTGAAAAAGCTGTAGGAATACCTAAAGAATTGTTGCAAAAAGCGGTTAAAGAACATAACATTATAAAAATTAATACAGATACCGACATAAGACTTGCCATGACATCTAAGGTAAGACAAGTTTTAATGCAAGAACCTAAAGAATTTGACCCAAGAAAATACCTCAAACCAGGAAGAGAAAAAATAACCGAGATTATAACAGACAAAATAAATAATATTTTCTTTGCTAATAATCAAATTTAAAAGTTTAATTTTATTTATTATAAAAAGTGCCTAAGTTTAAGGCACTTTATTTTTATTCTATTTCATGTTCTTCAAGTTCTTGATATTTCCGTTTGGTTGCTTGCCCACCACGAATATGTTTTTCAGCAAAATTTTCGTCTAGAATGGCCTTTGTCTGTTCATATAGATGGTAATCTAAATTTTTTAGTTTAATTGAAACATCATGATGTATGGTGCTTTTGCTGTAGCCATATATCCTTGCAGTTTTTCTTATTGTGTCGTGTGTCTTTAAAATATGATTTGCAACACTATAAATCCGCTCAACTAAATCTTCTTTCATTTAGCCCTCCACTATTGTATGCTATGAAAGAAGCTTAAGTTCTATGTCTAATTTTGTAGAATTTTGAAAAATAAAAAAGACCTAAATTCGCTCTTAGGTCTTTAAAATTAGCTTTTTTGCACTAAAATAAGTCTATAAATTTTATTTATTGTTTTTTGTATATTCATCTATCACTTTGACAATTTGTGGAATAGTTTTAAGTTCTTCAAGTTTTTCATCAGGAATAGAAACCTTAAATTCATCTTCAAATGTCATTAAAAGTTCTACAATATCAAGTGAATCAGCCCCTAAATCTTCCACAACGTTTGCATCATCTGCAATATCGTCTGTTGAAATGCATAATTGTTCAGCGATTATTTTTTTCACCTTATCAATAGTGTTCATAAATAAACCTCCAAAAGTATTATAACATAATTAGCTTTAATAACAAAATAAAATGCGATAATTTATAAAATTTTATCGCATTAGATTATTTTTTTATTTATAACTTATATTCACCTTTATTTATAAGGGATATAGCTATTTTTTGTTATTTAGCTTGCAAACTTAAATAATCATTAGGGTCTACATACTCATCATTTAGCAGTAAGGTGAAATGTAGATGTGAGCCTAAATCAAGTTCTCCAGAAGCACTTTCGCTTGCCTCACCAATTTTTTCACCAGCCGTTATTTCATCAAGTTCTTTAACATCAACAGTTTCTGATAGTGATGAATATACTGAAACAAACCCATCAGAATGCTCAATAGTGACTGTATAACCATTGATATAGTCATAATCAATACTTGCTACAGTGCCATCAAGAATTGCATATACATCGCTATTTTCTGATGTTAAATCAACAGCAAGGTGTGCCTCCCATTGATTTAAAGTTGCATTCTCTTGAAGCTCTGTGTTAGAGAAATCCTTGACTATAGTGGCATTTTCCATTGGAAGCATAAAATTTAAGTTTGTTACACCAGTTGGAACACTTCCATTTAATGCAGCGATAAGCGTAAAGGTAAGTGCCACGGCAAATACAACAACTCCTACTGCCATATACAATCCATACTTCTTTAGAAACTCAATAAACTTATTTTCTTTTCCGATTTCCATATTACCTCCTACACCATTTATTGACTAAAAAAAATGATTTATACATTAATTTTTAATTTTTATTAATCAATAACCTGTTACAATTAAAGGGAAACCTAAAATCCAACAATTATCAGAATGAACCAATTGAAAATTCACTTTTTTCCCTTTTAAATTGCAAAAATCATTGTAACCTGCATAATAGCCATAATAAACATCATAATTTTCCACTGCACCGCCTTGATAGATGTAATCAAAATACACACTGAAATCTTTTAATTTTTTATCTGGCTGATAATAAAAAACATAAGCTTCAATATCATTTTTATCTATACTCTCAAGCATGATTTTATCTTTATCATTATTTTCAAAAGTATAATAATATTGTTCTCCGTTCTGACTTTCCAGGTTTAAGTTAGTATAGAATTTATCTGTAACTATAACTAACTGGTCATAAGTTTGAAATAAGGAAAAATCATCAATTTTAAAATATTTTATTGAAACAAGCAAAATTGCGACAATAAAAAAAGCAATCAATTTTTTCATAAAATAATGATTGCCTTTTTATTTTTTATTACACATATTAAATTGTCGGATTTATAAATAAATTTAAAATAAATATTCTATAAAACCATAAACACAAAACAAACGATTGCACCAGCAAGGCATACAGCAGACAAAATTGAGAGCAAGATTGTTTTATATCTTTCGTTTAATTTTTCAACACTTATCTCTTGTTTTTGCTTTTCTTTTTTTATTTTTTTCGCTTTCTTATTACCTTTAATTGCGGTAGGCTGAGTTGCATCTGCTTGGTTTTTAACTTCTTGTGACGATGTTTCAACTTCTTCTATATTTGTTTCAACCGTTTGAGCAAGGGTTTCTTTATCTTGTTCTTGCATTTTTTCTTTTAGTTCAGTTTTTGTTTGATTTTCATAAGTTTTATCAGCTTGAGCTGTTTGAAAAGATTGCTCACTTACGTTTGGCTGTGAACTGACTTTAACATTTTCCTCTGGTTTATTTTCTGAAACATTTTCGCTTGTTGGTTTTATTATAGGACGTTTAGGCGGTTGTCTGACAATATTTGGTTTTTGCGGAATTGGACGTTTCGGTGGAACTGGT
The DNA here is from genome assembly GCA_944351415.1 of uncultured Clostridia bacterium. GTDB lineage: Bacteria > Bacillota > Clostridia > Christensenellales > UBA1242 > Caccovivens. Next base: position 36,568 of record CALVPQ010000003.1, read on the forward strand.
GGAATTTTTTTATCCATAATTTTCTCCTTAATTTTATCTATAGGTAAATTTTAAAACCTTTTTATATTTTTGTCAAACATTTTCAAGTGGATTTGTTCCCCATATAGCTTCAACATCTAAAGATTGAGATAAACTTTCAAAAACTATAGATAAAATATATTTATTTTTCCCTATAAAAGCACTATCTTCCCCTACAACAACATAAGAACATAGTGCAACTTTAGTGTTTACACTTAAAAGCTCATTAAAATAATAATAGCCATCATCTTCATTATACGTCCAATTAATTGTTTCAACTATGCCCATTGTATTCATTATATTATCGCCATTATAAACATAAACTTTAGCCCTGATATATAATGCCTCGCTATCATCACTATTTGTTATACCAACAATTTGTGGCAAATGTTCCCCCGGCAACAAAGAACCATCAAAGGTTAATGAAATAGATTGAGCTTGATTTTTTTTGATTGAGGTTGTTATGGTTTTTCCAAGCTCTAAATCAGTTGTATATGAAAGGTCATTTTTAAAAAACCACCCTGATGCGCCAAGATATGTGACTATTCCAAGAAGAATTAATAACCCACAACATGTAAATATCCAACCAAAATTTGATTTATTTATTTTCATAATACTAGTTTGGTTGTTTGTTTTATAAATATTCTTTATATTTATTATTTTTTTGTTTATATCTACGTCGTTTTGCTCGTTCTTCTCTAAATCTATTAATTTGATTTTGTTTAAATATCGCACTTTCTTCAGCAAGCCTGTTTTTCTTGACTTGCCATTTATATTTTTTATTACCATAAGCCATATCATAAGATAGGATTGATAGGCCTTGCAAAAGATAGATATAATATGAGAAAAATCTCCATACTAAAAGCACTAAAACTAAAATATTGCCTTGACCGATGACTGATGCAAATGCGGCTTGGAAAGATATTTCATTTAATCCTGTTCCACCTGGAAGAGGAAAGAAGGACGATGACAGGTCAACGAGCATAGACATGACAAATAAGTTCATATACATACTGCCCTCTAGCCCTGGCATAAATAATTTTACTATAAAAAAAGGCATTGAATAATTGACTGTTAACTTTGCAAAACATATAAGAAACATCATTATGAAATCTTTGGGCGACTTCGCAAACTGTTTCATAACATCTTGAAAATCACTTATATATTTTGTTATTCTCTCATACTGTTTATCATAATTTTTTATAAGTTTTATTTTATGAAGAAGTTTTAAAATCTTCACAACTATCTTTTTCCCTAAACTTTTGCAAACGGACAAAAATACTGTGACAAAAAGAATAATAAAACCTATCACAAAGCCAATTATACTTGTGACAGAAACAAAGGTGCTGAAATTATCATTTGTCCATGAGATAATAAGACAAATTAAACTCATCACAACCCAAGCCATCTGATGAAATTCGTATTTTGCAAGCGGAATTGATAGTGAAGTGTGAAGTGGCATTCCCCTAGATTTCATGTATGATATTTGAAAAGGTTGTCCACCTGATGACATTGGTGTGACACTATCATAATATCTTCCAATACCAGCAACCTTATAAGATAGCCCTGGTTGCCATCTTCCTGTTGATTGTTTGACTAGATAACTTATAGCAAGTGTTTCAAAACCCATAGTTACTGCAAATAACAAGATAACAACAAAAAGATATGAAATGCTGAGCCTTATACCTTCTGTTTCTATCTCTTCCTTGGTAAGTTGATATGCAAGAATACCTGCAACAACAAGAATATTTACAATAAAAAAAACAAGTTTTAAAACTTTACTCTTTTTACTATTATGTTTTGAAACAGACTGCTCGGCTTCATCAAGTTTTTTCCTTTGTTCTTTGATTGATGTTTGCTCTTCTTCGGTTATTTCTTTTTTTGAATTATTAAAAGTTGTATTAAGTTCTGCTTTTAATTCTTCTTTTATTTGATTTTCTTCATATTTTCTTAGCTTTTCTTCTTCTGTTTTTGTAAACTTTAGTTCTTCATTTTTTGTTTGTGAGAACCTGTCTTCTTTTTGTGCTAAATCGTTTAATATTTTACTACTTATTTCTTTTTCTTCAACATTGTTTGAATTTTGAACATTTTGATTATCTATAAGCTCTGAATTATTTAAAAGGTCGTCAATATTTGATTGAACAAAAAAAGTTTCTTCTTTTTGAGAAGAGCCTTCTTTGTTTTTAGTTTCCACCTTTTTATTTTTCATGTATATATACTAGCAAAAAAGATACCTATTGTCAAGTAAAGGTATCTTTTTCAAAAACTTGTTATGAAATATTTTAATATAAATCTGAATATCTATTTGTGTATTCTGTTATATTATAATTTTGACGTATAACATCTAAGTTTGTGCTTTCAAAATATGAATAAATATCATTATAAATTTCATCATAAAGCACATCAAAATATGTTTTATCAACAAGAACATTAACACGTGTTGAATATAAAGTGCTAATAGCATTTTCATTTAAACTGAAAGATGATGTGACTTCATTAAATAAATTTTCACAAGCACCTGTATAGATTAAAACATGAATACCATATTCAGAGCGAACTAAACCTGATATATCACCAATCTCTGCATGTCCATTTTTATAAAGTTTTATTGCAGCTTCATTAAATGATTCTACAAAATTTGAAACAGCATTACCTTCGCTATCAATACCTATAACATAGTTTGCATCTGCATTAAACATTCCTGTATCTTCGCCATAAGTATAAATAAAACTGTTTATCGCATCGCCAACATCATTTACACTTTCTTTCTTGGCACTAGCAAGGCTTAAAACCATATTATTATAGACATCTTCAACTGTTAAACCATCTGTGTCTTCCACTTCTTCATATACACCTGTTTCTTCATTATAAACCCTTAATACAGGTGTTATCTCAGAATATAGTTTATCCAGTTCTTCTTGATATTGAATTTGGTATTTACCACCATCATCAGTTCCCATTTTGGCAATTATATCATTATATTCTTCTTGCTGCTCTTCAGTAAACATAAATAGAACGTTTGCAACTGTGAAAAATTTTGTATCTTCTCTTCCAGTTTTGAAATAGTAAACATCATTTACATTATCTTGAACATTTGCATCATAATTAGAATCACCTTCAAGTTGGTATTGAGTGTATGATTGTCTAACTTTGCTTGCATAAAGGTCAACAATTTGAGATGGTGTTACAGTAGAACCTTCTAAATTCATATTTGAATAAGAATATTTTTCAAGCAGGTAATTTTCATAGGCAACTTGATAAAGTCTTTCTATCTCTCTTTTAAACACACTTGTTGCATCAGTTGATAAGTTTTGCCCATACTCTGAAGCTCTTAAGTCAGAGAAATAGTTTCTATAAGCTCTTTTATAATCATCATTTGAATTTTCAACATAATCTATAAAGTTTTCAAGGATTAAAGCCCTATCTTCACTATTATTAAAATCTCTAGGGGTTGTTACAGTGAAATCACCAAGAAGTTCTTCTTCAACATTTACTCTCTCTATAGCATAAACAATTTCACCTTTTGAGTTTGTGGTTTCAATAACTTTTGCATTTTTTTCATAAGCTTCAAAAGTAATATCATCACCTTCTTCCTCTTCATCTGCACCAACAATATCATCGTAATATGATTGAAGATTGCTGTCAAGTGATTCTATAACTTGTTCATAAAGATAAGATTTTTCTTTTGTTGAAAGCCCTGTTCCATCTTGACTTACTCCAAACTCTTTTTCTGCTGTTAAAATTGTTATCTCTCTATTCTCAAGAAGTAAAAGTGTTTCTTTTATTGCTTCTTCACGAGTGTAATCATAATATTGCTCATAGGTATAGCCATAGCTTTGATAACCTAAAATAAGGTCACTCATTGTGATTTCAGCTCTCTTCCCAGATTCTTTATCTTCAATGGCTGCAACCACTTGATTATAATATCTGTCATAATTAGTTTCAACTAAAGAACACCCTGCAAGTAGTCCCATGCAAAGCAAACAAAAACTCATTAAAATTCCAGTAAATTTCTTTTTCATGTTCTCTCCATACTCATTATAGATAATAATAACATATTACATCAAAAAAATTCAAGCAAATTAAAAGATTTTACAAAATTTTCTAATTTGATTTATTTTTTAAGGCGCTTTCAAAGAAATCTATCATCTTTTTAACCATTGAAAGCACATTTCCGCTTACTTCAAATTTAAGTTTGACAAAATTATCAAAAGTCAACTTGCCTTTATATTCACCAAGAACACTTGCAAGTCTTTCATCAATTATTTCCTGTTTTTTATCTAAAAATACCACATTTTCATACTTATTTATTCTTATTTTTTGAACACTAAATTCACTTGCGAGATTACGCATAAGAGCAAGATAGCAAAGGTTTTTCACTTCTTCTGGAACTTCACCATAACCATCTTCTAGGCTCTGCAAAATATTTTCAAGTTCTGTTTTTGTATTAAGTTCGCTTATTTGTGTGTAGTAAGCAATACGTTGTTCATCTTCTTCAATATAGTTTTCATTAATAAATGCACTTAGACTGACTTCAAGTTTAACATCACTACGTTTTATCACCTTTTCACCTTTGATGTCGCGAACTTCTTCATCTAGCAGTTTAACAAACATGTCATAACCGACTTTTGCAATATGCCCATGTTGTTCTTTTCCAAATATATTTCCAGCTCCGCGAAGTTCTAGGTCTTTCATGGCTATTTTAAAGCCACTTCCGAGTTGACTAAACTCCTTTATAGCATCAAGACGTTTATATGCCTCATCAGTTAAATGCTTATCTTTAACAAAGGTAAGATATGCATAACTTAGTTTATCGCTTCTTCCTATTCTTCCCCTAAGTTGATATAGTTGACTTAATCCAAGTTTGTCAGCTTCAATAACAACCATTGTGTTTGCGAGCGGAAGATTTATTCCATTTTCTATTAGAGTTGTTGAAACCAAAATATTATATACACCATTATATAGTCTGTCTATAACATTCTCTAAAAGTTTTTCATTCATCTGCCCATGTGCAACCCCTACACTTGCATCTGGCAAAAGCTTTCTTATATGACTTGCAAACTCTTCAATAGATTCCACTCTATTATAGATAACAAAAGCTTGTCCACCCCTTGCAATTTCACGACTTAAAACATCTTTAATAAGCTGGTCATTTTCTTCGGATACATAAGTTTGTATTGGAAGGCGGTCTTGTGGCGGTGTTTCTATAACAGAAATATCTCTTATTCCTGAAAGCGACATATTTAAAGTTCTTGGAATAGGAGTTGCTGAAAGTGTTAAGACATCAACATTTCTATGTTTATCTTTTATTTTCTCCTTATGCTCCACTCCAAAACGTTGTTCTTCGTCTAGAACTAATAGTCCCAAATCATGGTATTCAACTTTGTCGTTTAATAGCTTATGTGTGCCTATAAGCACATCTATTTCTCCAGCTTTGCAACGTCTTATAATTTCATCTACCTGTTTTTGAGTTTTAAATCTATTTATAACTTCAACTCTCACACCAAATGGTTCCAGTCTTTCCTTAGCTGTCATGTAATGTTGTTGGGATAGAATTGTGGTTGGACAAAGAAAACTTACCTGTTTCCCATTATATACACATTTAAAACAAGCACGAAGTGCCACTTCGGTTTTGCCAAACCCAACATCACCACAAATAAGCCTATCCATAACCTTATCGCTTTCCATATCTTTATCTATGTCATTTATCGCCTTAAGTTGGTCTGGAGTTTCTGGATAGCCAAAGGCATCGGCAAACTTTTTCTCTAAAAATTCATCTCGTCTAAATCTAAAGCCCTTAAGCAGAGAACGTTCTTTATATATATCTACAAGGCTTATTGCCATTTCTTTTATGCTTTGACGAACTCTTTCTTTAAGTCTTGTAAACTCGCCGCCACCTAGTGATGAAAGTTTTGGAGTTTGCTCGCTTCCAATATAAGCTGAGATTGTGTTTGCTTCTTCACTTGGAAGGTATAAAATATCTCCATTTTTATATTCTATAACAAAATAATCTTTTTCAACATCTGAAATTTTTAATCTTTCAATTTTTATACACTTGCCTATACCATGAAAATTATGAACAACATAGTCGCCAAGTTTTGGGAGATAAAAAACCGAATGTCGGCTTTTTGAAAAAGAAGTGTTTGACGTTCTAAACAAACTATCACAACCAATACCTACCACACCCTCTCTTAAAAAAGAAAAAGAGAATGGCATTGGAAGTGAAGAAATGTATATTTCTCCTTTTTCTATTTTTTGTTCTTCATTATAAATATGATAGGATAACCCATTTTCAGTTAAGAAATCAGCAAGATTTTTTGTAAAACGTTCTTGCCCTGTGAAAAGAATTGTTCCTTGATTTAAGTTCTTAAAATCTAACAAATCCTGTTTAAGTGCAAGAAAATCTGTAAGATAACTTCTCTCTGCTATCTTTTCATTATAATAATCAGGCTTTGAAGTCATAAAGTTGTCAAAGATTAAATCAGCCTTTTTGTATAGATTATCAAACTCCTCATAATGCTTATAGTTATAAAAGGACATTGTTTGATAACTTTGTTTTAAAAGCATTATCTCTTCATCTATTTTTTTTGGTTCGTCAAGAATCTTTATACCATCTAAGTCAAAAATATTATTTTCGCCAAGTGGCATTTTGGCAAGTTCTATTTCAATCTTTTCAAGTTTTGATAAGTTTTTCATTGTGTTTTGGTCGAAGATACTTATATTTTCAACCAAATCATCAAAAAATTCAACACGATATGGATTTTCACTAGATGAAGAAAATATATCAAGTATGTCACCACGAATAGCAAATTCGCCTGGCTGAGAAACCAAACTTGTGCGCCCGTATCCATAACTGACAAGTTTTGAAATTATTTCATTAAGGTTATAAGTTGAATTTTTTTCTATCTTTATTGGGGTGAATTTAGATAAATCAAACTTCACAATCATTGAACATGGCAAAAGTATAAGTGCATCTATTTTCCCTGAAATATATCTATTTATGCTATCTACAAAGGGAAGAAGATTTTTATCATTCTCATCTTCACTTTCTCTTGCATTTGAAATTATCTCAACCCTTTTACCAAAGGCTTCAAGCCCCCTTTTAAGTCTTCCTGCACTGACAAAATTATTACACAAAAAAATTAGGTGAGTAAATTCCATTGTTAACATTATTTTCTCACCTTCGCCTACCCCTGAAATAATTCTATTTTTTAGAATATTTGACAAATCCTTTTCTAAGTAACTCATAATTTTATTTTATTTTTTCAAGAATTAATTCGCCTGCTTCAGCTACAGCCTTTTCAAAAAGCTCTTTATCTTCTATTTTTATATTTGAAAGAACATAATCTGCAAGGTTCATTTTCTCATCTCTTCCAATACCAATCCTAACTCTTTCAAAATCCTCACCAATATATTCAACAATAGAGCGTAGCCCATTATGTGTGCCGGATTTCCCCCTTTCTCGGTATCTTATCTTGGCTTTTGGTAAATCTATATCATCAACAGCCACAATAATTCTTGCATCTTTAAATTTTTTCTTCAATAAAACCGCACTTTCGCCACTATTATTCATATAAGTTGTTGGCTTAACAAGCATAATAGAATTGCCATTATAACTGCCCTGACCAATAAGAGCTTTATATTTTTCTTTTTTCATTTCAATATTAAGTTTTTTTGAAATATAGTCAACAACCCTGAATCCTAAATTATGAAATGTGTTTTGAAATTGAATACCAATATTTCCAAGTCCAATAATTATAATCATTATCTTTCTTCTCCTATTATCCGGCTATATGGTTCAATTACTTCACCCTGACTGATTTTGCTATTCTCTATATAGCTACTTTTTATGGTAACATTATTTGATATAATGCTATTTTTTATAACATTTCCACTTTCAAGAACTACGTCGCCTGCGATAATACTTTCACCCATAAGAATATTATTTGGGTAAATTATAACACCACTTTCAATTTCCACATCAGCATCAATAAAAACAGTGTTTTGTCCATATATTATCACACCATTTTTTATATGATAATTTAGTATCTTATTATATAAAATACTGCTCATAAGATTTAAAGTTTTACTGCTATCGGCAACCATCAAACTTTTATCGTCAAGTGCGCTTGCGCCCTGTGCAATTGCAACATTGCTTTTTAGAAAATCAGTTTTAACTATAAAACCACGAGATAACTTTAAAAAATTCATATTTCGAGATGAAAAATAATTACAAAAGTGATTGAATGATGCCTTATCAAAAAGTGGTGTGTCACTGTAAAACACAGCTATAATTTGTTTACTTGTGCTTATTGAACGAACCCGCGCCATTATGTCTTCACAATCTTCAATTACCTTTCTTTCACAGCCCGAACCTGCATTTAGCACCCAATCAAGCAAAGTTTTTCCACATAAAAGCAAATCAGGCATATTTTTTACAATTTCATCATGATATGCCCTTACTACAACAAAAAGAACCTCATCTTTTATCCAATCGGTATTGACTGGTTTTATGAGAGTGTTTGGCAAAACAATACTTTCTTCTTGAGTTAAAAGTGAATCAAAATCCATTGAAATTTGATTTTCAGCAACTAACAAATTTATCTCTTCTTTTTCCATATAGAAAGTATATATTTTTTATATAAATTTGTCAACAATAAAAAGTAAGCAAAGAAAAATTATATTAAAAAATATTAAATTAAATAAAAAATATTTAATTTTATTTTTTAAATAAAAAATTATGTGCTATCATTTTAGTATAAAAATATTAAGGAGTAAAATATGCAAAAAACAAAAAAGATAAATTTTATCTTAATAGCGCTTGCGATGATTTGTCTTCTTTGCCTTGGTTTTTCTTTTAATTTTAACATGAAAGCACAAACAAGTGAAAACTGCTTTGATGACGAAAACACACAACAAGAGTTATCTGTCTCCACCCTTGCTGGAAATTTTAATATTAGAGCAATTTCAAGAGATAATGAAAATATTGCATTAGATTCTGAACCATATAGCGGTGGAACTGCTTATAAAGTTGATTGGTCTGAACTTCAAAGTTTTTCAATTTCTTTTGAACTTGATTTAGATGCCGGTGAGCTTCCAGCAACTGACCCTGAAAATCCTGTTTATACACTTTCATTAAGTGTAAATTATCTTCAAGGATATATTTCAAGCGGCAACTTTGCTGTTGGTGATAGAATATCGTTAGAAAACGTTGACGGAACAGAAAGCCCTGATTTGGCGACTCTTTCAGAATTTACTTATACCATGGATATTGATGAAGGTGTTAGCGATGATAATGCCAGTGCAAGTGGTTGGGGTATTTATCAATTTGTTATTGACATAAACGGGCTTGAAGCTTATTCTGATTACTATGCAGTAGAACCAACCTATTCAATTGCTGCTGCCCCAGAAATTGATTATGATGTTGTTTCAAGTGACAACTCTATGCACGACTCTTTTCAATTTTATCTTGTAAATTTTGACGATTATGAATATATTGACCCTAACTGTTTAACATGGTATGTGAAAGGAACAACTGAAGATGGAACAACTTATGCCCTTTGCACCTCTGACCTTGCACTAGCTAACTTTTCTGATTGCACCGCAGCACTTTATGACACATACGATAGAACCGGACAAACCTTCTTCTTTAATGATGCTGAGCATACTGGAGAATGGCAAGTTTGGTGTGAATATCGTTATAATAACTCAACTTATTCAAGACCAAGCAATACTGAAATAGTTGAAACAGGTTCTTCTTTTGACTATTTCATGGTTGTTTATATAGTTATTGCTCTTGGCGTGCTTGCAGTTATTATAATTATCGTAACATCAGTTGTTAAAAATAAGAAAGAAAAAGTTTGGTAAAAAAACATTAAGTTTGATAATTTTAGTAAGTTTTTACACATAATAAATTTTTTGCTATCTTCTTATGTTAAAAATCCTTATGAAAAAAGTTTGAAATATAGATAAACCAAAGCGAAGAAAAAATTGCACTTGAATATGGCATGCAAAGCATGACATAGCAAACTTTATAAGTTTGCCGTTTGCTTAAAAGTTTTTAAGCAAACATTCAAGTGCTTTTTTAATAACTTATATAATCAGTTATAAAACGTTATGAAGGTTAGCCCCCATAAAATGTAAGTAACTATGGCAGTAGAATTTAATTTCTTCTAGTGACACACGAAAGGCATCAATATCATTGCTGGCTATATAAAGTTTAAGTTTTGCTATTTCTTGTCCTATTTCTTGAATATTTTTATGATTAACAAGAAAACACATAGCAGTTTCATCTTTCTTCCAAGAATATTCAAGATTGTCAATTTGCAAAGTTATTTCCATATTCAACAAGTCATTTCTATCGGCAAGCAACATTTCAATTTCATAACATCTTGTTTGAACCTGTTTAAGAGAACTTGAAACAATAACTTCTTCAATTACACAAATTGCTATCAACAAAATCACTATAATAACAAAATTTACATAATGAAAAAATTTCATTTACTCACCAACCTTTTGGATTGAAATGAAAGCCCTTCACCCTGTTTCATCTGTAAATATGCTTGCCCTGTTTTATTTATAGTTAAAAGCAAAACATCTTTTATACTGCAATTTTTTGAATTACTATTTTCTTTGACTAAATCGGAAATTTCTTTTTGGCTTACTCCTGCAAGTGCAATATTCTCTTTTATAATTTTCCCATCACTAACAAGCACAATAGGTAAATAATTATCCGCCACCTTATTATTTAAGTCTTGGTTTGTTACAGGTGCAGCTGCTGACTTGGGCATAACACTTACCTTGCCGTTTGTTTCCATAATTGCATATTGCACATCTGAAATACTGAAATATCCAGCTCCTCTAAGTGCTTCAAAAATATCATCTGTAGAAAGATTAAGTTTCTTCATTGCTTGATAATCTATACCTTTAGGATTGACTATAATAACAGGCTTACCACTTATAATTTTACTGAAATGTTGACTACATCTGCAAATTAAAGTTAAAATAAAATGTAATACCACCAAGCTCAAAAGTGGAACAACTCCATGAAGAACAGGCACAGATACTTCTGCCATAGGTATTGTTGCAAGGTCTGCAATTATTAAAGTAAGGACAAGCTCGAAAGGTTGCATCTGCCCTAACTGCCTTTTGCCCATAAGCCTAAACACCAAGAGAACTATTAAGTATATAATAACTGACCTTATAATAATTGTAAGCATAATTTATTGTGTGCAATTTATTTATTTTATACCACTTTGACTGCTAATTTTATTTTTATTAGGTTTAATTTTTTGCTTTGCAAAAACAAGTATACCTTTTATATCTATAAGATTAAACACAGCACCTAACAATAAAAATGACAAAACACTTGTCAGTCCACCAATTATTATAGTTATAAAAAGTGGAAAAATATAACCACAAAGACTTGTAATAAAAGCCGTAAGTGATGCCGATGGCAAAATAATTAATGCAAATTTGATAAGTTTAGGTATTATTTTAAATGTTAGTTTTGTCTTTTTTTTCAAAAGCATGATATTTAAACTTGCAGTTATAGTGAAGTCTATTCCCATTGACCAAATAATAGAGTTAACTCCAACTAATCCTGGCAAAATCCAGAGAGATGCAAACATTACCACAGCACCAATTAAGAAATTGATAAATGAGCGATTTTCATAACCTAAAGAATTTAGTAGTGCTGAAGATATATTTGTTAGTCCCAAAGGTATAAGCACAAATGCTGCAGATTGAAGCAGGGTTCCACTTAAAATATTATCGTATAGAAATAAGCCTGTGATTTCACCCATGCCTAAAAAAATAGGAACAAAGAGAGAGGAAATTGTTAAGGCAAATTGTAAAGAATTTGATATTCTTTTTTCTATATGTTGCTGGTCATTTTGAGCAACAGCTTTTGAAATATCTGGCACAAGAGCCGTTGATAGCGAGCCTATTATAGTTGTGGGCATATATAAAAGTGGAATAGTCATGCCCACTGCAATTCCGTATAAACTTAATGCTTGTTCGCTGGTATACCCAATCGACATAAGTCTTGCCGGCACAAGCAAAGCAATAAGCGGTTGAATAAAAGAACTTGCAACACGCATTATAGTTATGGGCGTTGACTGTTTTATGAGTGGCTTTAGATACCCCTTACTCACTTTTTTTAATGTTCCACCATAATAAAAATATAAAAGCATGGCAAAAAACATTGAAAGCAGACAGGCAATAGACATTGACAAACCAAGACCAAGTGCATTTTCAATTGCGGAGAGTGAAGAACTTATTAGCAAAACACCTATAACTATACGAACAATTTGCTCATAAAATTCGCTTATACATAATGAAAAGTAGTTACCTTTACCCCACAAAGCGCCACGGAAAACACAATAGACAGAGGAAAAAATTAAGCTTGGCAAGAGCACTAACAATACTTCATAACAACGCTCTTCTGTAAATAGGTTTGTAAAAATTCCTTTAAATAAAATTACTATTAGGCATAAAACAACTGAAAGTGATAAAGTGTATATAAGAGCTACACTTACAAGTGAACCTTCCCTGCGTCTATCTTTTTTTGCAGAAAAACCTGCATTCATTCGTGAAATAATTAGAGGTAGTCCACTTGATATAACTGTTAAAAGCACCATAAAGACAGAAGAAGCAACCTGATATAAACCAACACCTTCTGCCCCTACTACCCTTGATAAAATAATTCTAAATATAAAACCAGATATACGTGTTAAGATAGAAAATATAGTTATAAGTGCCACCGTTTTAAACAAAGATTTCATCATTCTCTCCTCATATATGTTATTTGAGTAGAATAAAATTTAATACTATAAGGAGAAACTTTATGAAAAAAGAATTAAATCAAATCTATATTGTTCAAGAAAATGATAATATTGAAAAAATAGCAAAAAAATATAAAATAAATCCAATAAATATTTTAATTTCAAATAAAATAAGTCCAAAAATGGTGAAAAAAGGAGTTATACTTTATATAAATACAAAAAATAAATAATTTTATTTTTTATTTTTAAATTGTTTTATTTTATATTTTTTTACTATTTTTATTTTCTTTTTTATTTTTTTTAAATAATTTATTTATAAATTTTTCTATTTCTTTATTATATTTTCCTGCAAGATAGATAAGTATTATTGAAACTATTATTATAACTGCCCAAACGGCAAGCCCCCAACCATGATATGGTATTACTTCTCCACTTGAAAGATAACTTACAGAAAAAATTCCTATTGGTCTTGCTATAAATTGGGTAAGCATAAAGAACGTCCAACTCATGTCTGTTAACCCTGCAACTAGGCATAAAATATCGTCCGGAAAACATGGCAGAAGCATCATTATAACAAAAGAATATTTACAATCGCCAAGGGTTTTTGACCACTTCTCTTGAGCTTCCTTCCCTATCATAAATCGAACAATTTTCACACCAAATACCTTGCCTAAGAAAAATGCAAAGGCGCTTCCTAAAAGTATTCCAGCAAGTGACAATAGCCCAGCTTGAAAAGGCCCATAGATTAAAGAACCTGCAATTATAATTATTGGTGATGGAAGTGGCAAGATTGTTACTTGCAAAAATTGAAAACATACATAGACTATCCTTCCCCATAAGCCTAGCCCTAAAATAAGATTTTTAAGTTTCTCAACTGAATTGAATTTTTCATATAACCCTGTCCATACAAGTATAAAATAAGTTAAAGCTAAAAAAAGAGCTATCACAAATAGCACAATCAAACTTCTTAATAATTTTTTCTTGCGGGAAAATTTCATATTTTATTATAATTCTTTGTTCAAAATATTATACAACATATTTTTCTCTGTCTTAAATTGTAATAATTTTAATAAAGATACAAATAATAGCTTAAAAGGAGAATAAAATTGAAGTCTCAAGAAAAAACAAAACATAGCAATAAATTATCTATTATTTGGCTTATAGTTGTGGCTATTATTGCAGTTTCACTGCTATTATTCTGCCAATTTTATTTTGGAGATAGTATAAATAGCAAGACAACCTTTTACCAAAACACACATATTAATGGAGTTGATGTGTCTGGACTTACAAAAAAAGAGGCAAGTGAAAAATTATCTGAAGAACTTATTGAAAATATGGATAATATTAAACTTACTCTTAAAAATGAAGATAAAACTTGGACTATTAATGGAAATGATTTTGAACTTGTTGGGAATTTTGATGATTCGCTTGATAATGTGCTTGCTTATGGGAAGGAAGGTAATATTTTTCAAAGAAAAAAAGTTAAAGAGCAAATAAAAAATGAAGGTCTTATTGTTAATATACCCTATCAGAATCTATTTGGCGGAATTGATGACAGGCTTGATGAAATAATAAGTGAAATAGAAAAAGAACCAATAAATCCTTCTGTTGTGTTTAACCCAGATAGTAAGGTTATGTTTTCGCTGACTTCTTCACAAAGTGGTATTCAAGTTGATAGGTTTGCCCTTGACCAGGCAATTAATGAAGCTCTTTTAAACGATGAAGAATACATTATCAACATACCTTTTCAAGAAATTTTACCAGCTGAAAGTTCTGATAATTTACTTGAAAATATAAAACTTCGTTCTAAATTTTCTACAAACTATTCAAAGTCGTCTGATAACAGAAAATCAAATATAAAGCTTGCACTATCAAAATTTAATGGTATGATAGTTGAACCTGAAAAAGAGGTGTCGTTTAATAAAACAACAGGAGCAAGAAGTAGTCAAAATGGTTATAAAGATGCAAAAATAATCTTTAATGGAAGTTATGTTTCAGGTATGGGCGGTGGTGTGTGTCAAGCATCTACTACTCTTTATAATGCCCTACTTCTCGCTGACATAGATATTCTTCAGGCAAACCACCATTCACTGCCTGCTTCCTATGTTCCATTATCTTTTGATGCGATGGTAAGCGAAGGTTATGCTGACCTTATTTTTAAAAATAATCTTGACACTCCTATCTATATCAAAGCCTACGGAACAGATACTGAGGCTATTGTTGAAATTTATGGGCAACCTTTTGAAGATGAAATGGAAATTAAAACTCGAAGTGAACTTGTTAAAATTCTTCCACATAGTGGAGATAAGATAATTACTGACACAAGCGGAAAATACAGCGATAAAGTTCTATATAAAGGCGAATATTACAGGCTTAAATATCCACAAGAAGGTTATGAGAGCAAAGGTTATATTGACTATTATAAAAACGGAGTTCTTGTGGAAGAAAAGGAAATTAGGCATGACCATTATCTGCCTCAAAACGGTGAAATTGTTGAAGGGAGTGCCACTCTTGAAGAAGGAATGAGCCTTCCTGCAAGTAATGTTAAATATATAAGCCCACAAAAAGTTACTAAAGAAACCATAGAAAATGCTAAAAGAAAATGGAATATTGCATGATAAAAATTAAATTGAAATATGTTTATAAATTAAGCTTGACATAAATTTTAAAAATAAATTTATGTTAACTATAACTTGATTAATTAAAAAAACTGCTTTTTAAAAGGCAGTTTTTTAATAATTAATTTAAAAATAATCTTTTATTAGATAAATTTATTTGCAAGATAGATTTTATAGGTATTTTAACTTTGATTCTATTGCATCAAGTAGTTCTTGTTTTTCATTGTTTAGTTTCCCATCAAAAATATCACTTAGCAAACTTTCCATAATAGGTTTATATCTTGTTTGTTTAACAGATGGGTAACGACCATGTATATCTTCACCTGTTATTTTTAAATCCTTGATTGATACAACTATCTTGTGTGAAATTATGTATTTATAGAAAAATAAATATTTGTTTGCAAGATATTTTGATTTATAGATTAAAAGAAGATAAATATTTGGAAAACTATTGAAATATTTGAAAAAGTATGGTTTGTTTTGTAGATGATTTAATGCCTCGTAATAACCTGAAAGAATACTTATATATTCTTCTGTCATCTTTTTACTCATACCAAAAGAATCTGTTAGAATTAAATCCAAATAATATGATATTGAAATTGGCTTGACTGTATCTATAACATCTATCAAAAAGCCCTGAGATTTATGCTCCACTTTCTTAACCATGTTAAATCTTATTTTAGAACAATCTATGCCAAAGATTTGCCATAAGCCTTCGCGATTGAATTGTCTTAATGCCTTCATGTAGGCATTTTTCTTTGTGTAGCCTGGATATTTTTTAGGACTATGCAGTATTCTTGTTATTTCATATATAACTCTCTCCCCTGAAATATCTCTTAAATTATTTATATTTTTTATTGCCACTTGGTAGGTATGCTTATCTATTTTAAAATTAAGTTCACATTCAAATCTGAAAAGTCTTAGAAGACGCACTCCATCATGAGAAAGCACTTCTTCTGGTGTTTCAACAGTTCTAAGTATTTTCCGTTTTATATCATCAACTCCATTATAAAAATCAAGTAGTTGAGCATTTTTTATATCATAATATAAAGCATTGCAAGTAAAATCTCTTCTTTTTGCATCTTCTCTTACATCTTTTATAAATTCCACTTTCTCCGGAAGATGTCTGCCATTGTTTGCATAAGTATCACGGCGGAAACAAGTATACTCATAACTTTTATTGCCATTGATAACTATTCCACTTCCTAGCACTTTACTTTTGACTTTTACCTTAAATTCACTACCTTTTAAGCACTTTTCAAGCTCGTCAATAGTAAGGCTTGAACATATATCAATATCTTCATTTCTAAGCCCCATTATTGCATTTCTAATATAACCACCTACTATATAAAGTTCTGTTGGTAAAATTGAAGCAAGTTTTTTTAAATCCTCTGAAATTTCTATATTCATTTTCACAACCTTCTATAATAGAATACTTTATCTGACAAACATTGTCAAATCTATTTGTAATAAAGTTGACAATAAAGTTATAAATAATATATAATTATCTGTATAATGGCTAAGAAGAAAAATATAAACGTGGTTGAAGAAAAATCTATTCAACCAATTCTTAAAAATAAAAATAAATTTGCTAGAAATTCTGATAACGAACTTTCTATCCTTTTTTATACTGAAGAAGCTTTAGAAAACAATCTTGAATTGCTTACAAAACTTAAAAAAACCTTTACAATTAATCTTTATAAAAAAGACAAGGAAGATGAATTGCCTGCTGTGCCAGAAAATGTTGAGCGTTACACAGTTGATTATAGGCAAGGTCTTAATAAAGAACAAATTGATGAAAGAATTTCAAACAATCTTATAAATAAAACAAAGGTTAAATCTAGTAAGTCATATTTATCTATATTTGCAAAAAATATCTTTACCTTCTTTAATATGCTTTGGCTTATTATTGCTGTTGCTTTGATTGCTGTTGGCTCTTATAGTGACCTTATATTTATTTTTGTTATTGTGGCAAATACTGCCATTGCTATAATCCAAGAAATTAGAGCAAAAATAACCATTGAAAAACTTTCCATAGTCACTGCCCCACTTGTTAAAACAGTTAGAGAAGGCAAGACCATTGCCATTCCAAGCGACCAACTTTTGCTTGATGATATTATAATTCTTTCAAATGGAAATCAAATACCTTCTGACTGTAAAATTGTGGAAGGTGTGGTTGAGGTAAATGAAAGTTTGTTGACAGGCGAATCAAATGCGATTGAAAAAGGTGTTGGAGCAACATTACTTTCTGGTAGCTTTATTGTTACTGGTCAGTGTTATGCAAGAGTTGAAAAAATCGGAAAAGACAATTATATCTATCAAATGGCTAAAAAAGCTAAGGAATTTAAAGCTCCGCAATCCAATCTTTTCAAAGACCTTAATAGACTTATAAGATATATTGGTATTGCACTTGTGCCTATTGGAATACTGACCTTCTTAAAAGAATACACACAGGAAGGTTCAACCATAAAGGAACAAATAACAAACACTAGTGGGGCTCTTACAAGCATGATACCTGCAGGTATGTTCCTGCTTGTCACAGTGGCTCTTGCAATAGGTGTTATCAAACTTGCAAGGAAGAAAACACTTGTGCGTGACCTATATTCTATTGAAATGCTTGCAAGAACTAACGTGCTTTGTCTTGATAAAACAGGCACTATCACCGATGGAACTATGAATGTTGTTGATTTTATAACTTATACAAGCAAGCGAAAAGCCAGCGTTAAAAAAATACTATCCAATATACTAAATGTCCAAAAAACAGTCAATGCAACTTCTAGTGCTATGATAAAAGAATTTGGGCGGAGCGAAGATTACACCGCACTCAATTTATGTGAATTTTCATCTGAAAGAAAATACTCCATAACACAGCTATCAAACAAAAAAGTATATTTCCTTGGAGCGCATACAAGAATAGGTTGCAAACTTACACAAGAGCAACAAGATTTTATTAAAGAACAGCAAAATAAAGGGTTAAGAGTCATCGCTCTTTCCGAATCAAGTGAAAAATTTGACAAAAATATGTCCGGGAAAAATTCAACACTTATTGCACTTATTGTTATTGAAGAACATATTCGTGAAGATGCAATAGAAACTATTGCATGGTTTAAAGATAATGGAGTTGAGGTTAAGATTATCTCGGGTGATGACCCTGCGACTGTTTCAAAAATTGCTCAACGTGTTGGGGTTGAACATTATGACAAATTTGTGTCTCTTGAAAACTTTAGTTTAAAAGAAGTTGAACAGATGGCTGACCAATTTACTGTGTTTGGGAGAGTTACACCAGAACAAAAATATACAATTGTTAAAGCACTAAAAAACAAAGGAAAAGTTGTTGCTATGACTGGTGATGGTGTTAATGATACACTTGCACTTAAAGAAGCGGATTGTTCTATTGCCATGGCTGATGGAAGCGAAGTTGCTAGAAATATATCAAAACTTGTTTTACTTGAATCAAACTTTTCATCTCTTCCTTCAGTGGTAAAAGAAGGTAGGCAAGTTGTGAATAATGTGCAAAATTCTTCATCACTATTTCTTATGAAAACCTTTTTTGCTATAATTCTTTCAGTTATAACATTATTTCTTCAAAGACCTTACCCTTTTAGCCCTAGTATGATGATGCTTCTTGAGGCTTTTGTTATAGGTATTCCTTCATTCCTTCTTACTTTTGAACCTAACACCAAACCAATAAAAGGAAACTTTATTCCTCAAGTTTTAAAACGTTCACTACCAAGAGCACTTTTAATGCTTATCAATGTTATAGTGGTATTTGCTTTATATTACTCACAATCCACCACCATGGCAATCACGATGAGTGATTCGGAATATAGCACATTATGTGTTTTGATTCTTACTTATACAGGATTTTTAAACTTGGCAACTTTATGTTTCCCTTTTACACTTCTAAAAGGTTTAACTTTAGGGATTTCACTAATTCTTGTGACCGTTGCAATTATTGCACTACCTAGCTTTTTCTCTATAACATCTAGTTCCTTTACAGTGCTTATAACCTTCTTTGCTATAATTGTTGTTTCTATTATATTAATACTGCTTATAAAATTTAATCAAAAGCGAATAGATAAATTGAGAGATAAAGTGATAAGTTTATTGCAAAAACAATAAAAAGCAAATTAGCCGTGCAGGTTAATTTGCTTTTTTTATATAAATTAAACAAAAATAATTTTTGAAATAAACTGTAAAAATATATTTTATTTTAAAAAAAACATCTGTAAAATAAACTATAGAAATATATTTTAATTTAAAAATAAATAATAAAATAATTTTATTTAATTAAATAAATTTTATAATTAAACTAAAAAAAATTGAGCTGTTTGCTCAATTTTTTTTATTCTCCAACAACATAATCATAGATTGCATAGCTGTTTGCTCTTACTGTGATTGATATAATCTTTGGAGTTGATGAACCATAATAAGCTCCAAAATAAAAAGTAAGTTCGCTTTCATTATTAGTATCAGTTAGATTAAAATAAACATCTTGATATGAGAATGAATATTGATTTGTGTTTCTATTTGAATAATAAACACTTCCATCAGCATTATATAATGTTTGCTCTTGTGCATAGAAAAGATGGACATAATTTGAACCAAGATAATTTTGAAGTGCACTACTCATACCCTGTCTATTTGCAGCATCAGAGTAAAAAGACTGTGTTGCACCTTCAACAATTTTATAATCACCTAAGTTTCCTGTAAATAATGCTGTGAGCACTGTTGAATAAAATGAATCTTCATAAACAGAATAAAAATCATCATAATTATCATCAGTTGTTACATACGTTAATGAATTATTTGTATAGATTTGAATATTTGTTGGTCGAGAAAGAAAATGTGGTTTTAAATTTACTTTAACACAAGCGAGAATAATTATCACAACAACAAGTGCTAATACTACTATAGAAATTACTGATAAAATAATCTTCTTGTTGCGTCTTTTTTTCTTTAGATATTCATCACTAACAGAGTTAAGCACATTATCAACATTCTGTGATGAAACATTTACTTCTTCCATCTATTTATTCCCCTTTCTTCTTTGATTTTTTATTATCACTTTCTTTCTCTTCTGTTTTATTTTCTTCTATTTTTTTATCATTAACATCTTCCTGTGTTTCAAGGTTAGACATTTCATCAGTTTGTTTATCTTGATTATTGTCGTCTGCATTAGTATCTATACTTTTTGTGGTATTTTCACTATTTTCGCCATTATCTTCATTTATTAGTGACTTACCTTGGCTTACCACAACATTTACTGTATTTTCAGGTGCTGTTGCATTTTGTTCTTGTTGCTCCATACCATCATTCATACTATCTTTATATAATTTATCAACAGCATTATAATCTTCCTGAGTGATAACCCCACTTTCAAGAAGTTTCTTTGCTTCTTCAAGTTTTCTTGCTAGCACTGCTCTACGTTCTGCTATTGCCTTTTCTCTTCTATATCTTTCCTCTTTCTCTTTTTGTTCTTTTTCGCGTTCTTCCATAAAAGCAGAAACTTCTTTCGCGGTTTTGCCTTCAATAAGCATATCAACTTCTTCTTTATTTATTGTTTCTTTATCAAGAAGAAGTGATGCCATTTCATCTAAAAGGTTAGCATTTTCACTTAAAAGCTTTTTGGCACGCTTGTAGTTATAATCAAGTATTGCTCTAACTTCATCATCAGCTTCTGCAGCTAGTTTTTCTGAAAAATCATTTCTTGTTTGATAATCTCTTCCAATAAATACTTGGTCTGAACTTTCTAGACTTAAAAATCCTAAGTTTTTGCTCATACCCCAATTATACACCATATTATGGGCTATCTTTGTGGCTTGAGATATGTCGTTTGAAGCACCTGTTGAAATGTCTTTAAAAATAAGCTCTTCAGCAAGTCTTCCGCCCATGCAAACACAAATTTCGTCCATAAGATAGTTATATGTGCGGTATGAATTGTCATTTTCCGGTCTCTGCATTGTATAACCACCAGCCATACCTCTTGGAATGATTGAAACTTCTTGAACTTCATCTGTATGTTCAAGTTTCTTTGCAAGTATAGCATGGCCTGATTCATGATAAGCTGTTATCTTTCTATCTCTATCTGTTACAAGACGGCTCTTCTTTTGTGGCCCCATCATAACTTTATTGATACCTTCTGTGATGTCTTGCATTGTTATTTTTGGTCTGCCCGCTCTTGCAGCAAGAATTGCAGCTTCGTTTAGCATATTTTCAATATCTGCACCTGTGAAGCCGACTGTTATACGAGCTAGTGTCTTGAAGTCTACATTATCATCTAGTGGTTTATTTCTTGCATGTATTCTTAAAATACCTTCTCTGCCCTTAACATCTGGAACATTTACATAGATTTGTCTATCAAATCTACCTGGACGCATAAGTGCTGGGTCAAGAATATCAGCTCTATTTGTTGCGGCAAGAACAATAATGCCTTCATTTGATTCAAAACCGTCCATTTCAACCAAAAGCTGGTTTAAAGTTTGTTCACGTTCGTCATTTCCGCCACCTAAACCTGCACCACGTTGACGACCAACAGCATCAATTTCATCAATAAACACAATACATGGTTTATTTTTCTTTGCTTGGTCAAACAAATCTCTAACTCTTGATGCACCAACACCGACAAACATTTCAACGAAGTCTGAACCACTTATTGAAATAAATGGAACATTTGCTTCCCCTGCAACTGCTCTTGCAAGAAGAGTTTTACCTGTTCCTGGATAACCTACAAGAAGCACACCTTTAGGTATTCTTGCGCCAAGGTCGGTAAATTTCTTTGGAGCTTTTAAAAATTCAACAATTTCTTTAAGTTCTTCTTTTTCTTCATCAGTTCCTGCAATATCTGAGAACTTAACTTTGCTTGTTGTGTATGCCTTCGCACGAGATTTCCCAAAGCTCATAGCCCCTTTATTTGAGCTATTCAAAAACCTGTAAATCATAAATATGATTACTGATGCAAAAAGAATATAAAATACTGGATAGATAATATCCCATGCATTAATCCCCTGTGTTGCAACATCTATAGAAATTGAATTGTCAGCTGAAATTATTTCATAATATTGGGTAAAGTCAGCACCAGCTGTTGAAGTGTAATTCACATAATAATCAGCATAATCTGGGAAATGCCCCTCATATTGAGAATCTTCAAGCAAAAAATACATAGTATCAGATGTTATATAAACCGCTGAAATCTCTTCCCACTTATTGTCTTTTTCTGCATTATATCGTCCATTAACAAGCTCTTGGACTTCTGTTGGTCCACCTGTGATTTCCTCGCCACTATACCCCCTGTTTGAGAATACTAGCACAAGTAGAAAAACCACAAGAACAAGAACGATTAAATATGACCATCTGAATTTTGATTTATTTTCGTTCACAAATTCCTCCTTAAATTTTGTTCTTTTTAATCTTATTAAATATGTTTTTCATTTATTTAATGTTCTACTACAATATTTAATAAATCATTATATTCCAATAATGACTCAAGATATTGTATCATAAAAAAAATTTTCTAGCAACAAATAAGGGGGGATTTTTATGAAAATTTTTAAATAAATTTATAATTCGACAAAATTTGCAAGTTTAATTTGAAGATAAAAAACAAATCAGCCTGGTTTTATGTTGCAGAAGGCTTTATTAAAGAATTTTCATAAAAAAATACATTTGCGGGAGCCTAAGTCGGGAAATCAGAATTTTGACTGTTAGGCTCAAAAGTAGAAACGAATTTTAATTATTTTAAACTTTTTATCAGATAGTGATGCAAACTACGTTTGCTGGTGTTACCCCAATATATTCACCCCTTGTGGGTCATTATTACGACGAAATTTACAGAGTAAATTTCTAGGTGGTGGAAGAGTCTTGGGAAAGAAACCAAAAGCAATTTTAATGTCCCACCGTTAAAATTGCGTGCCATAGCTGTTAGCTGAATTTTTCAGTGTGTCAGCATTATGGCTTTGGTGTCTTACCAACTAGTCTGGCTCTACCACTACATTAAGTTTAAATACAACATAATCTATAAACTGAGATACTGCCTCTTGCCCACCTATTTTATTTAAAAACCTTACAAACTCCTTTCTATTATGAAAGAAAAATTGGCGAGCTATTCCCAGCACATCTGCATCACAATCACGTAAGATATTAATTGAATTGGTAAATTGTTCTTTTATTTTTTGTTCTATTTTTTCTGCGATTTCATCTGTCACGTTGCTGAACTCTGTATTGACTTTTAAACTATTCTCAACTCCATTAATTTCAACAAGTTCAACTCCTAAGATAAGTTGAGCATTATAAATTGGATAACCATTTTCAAACTTACTTGAAATAAGAGTTTTTTTAGTTTTTATCTTATATTGAAGCGATATAGTTTGCTCATCTTTTTCAATACCATCTACTGTTATTATTTGATTTATTGACTTTGGATTTAAAATATTTATGCCATTAAGCTGTTCAACATCTAAAAGTGCAACCTTTTTCCCATTCTTTAGAAGAACAGCTTGACCTTGATTTACTATTTGTTTTAACCCAGCCTCTGAGTTATTTGAATTTGAAGAACTATCTGAATTTTTTTGCGAACTTTGAGTTTGAGTGCTACCAGAATCTTGTGAATTTGAAATCTCTGAATTTTCCTCTTTTCTAGTTTTTTCATCTTCAATAGTTAAATAGCCAATAAGTGATGATTTTGTGGGACTGAAATATCCTTTATAAAATGCTTCAAGAGATGTGTCTGTCACGTAAAGATTATTTGCATTATAGCCTATAACCTGCTCAAGTTTTAGACCTAGGTTACTTATTAAATCCTTTGAACTTTCAAGAATTTCTTTTGCGGTCTTATTGGTGCAAACAAAAACTGTGTTTTCAGGAAGTGATGCAACTCGACTTAAATAGTCAATAGAGGACGCAACATCTTCTTCAAGTAATTTTTCATTAACTACAGTTGTTTTCGCATGAGATAGACCAACAGAACGTCCCATCGCAATTTGGGCATTATATATTGCTTCAGCAACAGAACCACCCTTTCCTGATATAACTGAACTTTTTTCTTGATATGACTGATTTGCTGTTGGTATGAATGTTAAAAGAGAAATTTCATACTCTTCATCTATTTTATCTATTCCAAGAGCTGTGACAACGCCACGATTTCTGCTTTCCCCTGGTGAATATATAGCAAATGGAGTAAAGAAAAGGAGTATTATAATAAATACAATTAACATTGGCATTTTAAATAAAATTTTTATCTTTCTTTTCAATTTTTTGCCTCCTTATTATCAATATAACTAAAAGAATAATTGGCAAAATATAATTGATTGCTATTGCAAGATATGGAAGCCAATATAGCGCCGATGTAACCATAGTTTCATACCTGCCAATAAAGACGTAATAAAGAATACAAAATAGTATATCAAAAATCACTACTGAGTAGTTTTTGTTTAGTAACGGAAAAATATTTACAAAACAATCACAAAATGCATAACTAAAAATCTCCATCTGGAAAAGTGTGATGAACATTATTGTTAACATCGCTATTATATCAAGCCTGCCTATTGCATTAAACTGCACAGAAAACACAAGCAAGTCTGCAAGTGCATTGTTATGCATAAAAGCAGTTATTTGATACTTTGCATAAAAAAGATAAAACAAAGATACAACCAATATAATAGCAAATAATGCAAAGAAAAAAAGCTTTTTTGTTTGTCCCTTTTTTATTTCTATCCTATCCATAATAAGAAATAAAATTATAAAATCGCCAAAGGCAAAAACATGATTATAAAGAGATAGAAAAAAATCCTTTGCACTAGAGACAAAAAAATATGGTGTTGAAATTGGTGTGAAAAGTGATATAGCAAGGCATACAACAAAGCCGGCAATTACCACACCAAAGAAAAGTTCTATTGTTCGTGAAAAAGCCCTGATACCACTTATCGTTGCATGATTTATCACTGGCAAAAAGGCTATAAGTGCTAGAAAAATAAATTCATCTTGATAAATTTGCTGTTTGAAGTATACATAAGTTACACTAAAAACCAATAAACACTTAAAAAAGAAAAAACATAACATGGCGAAATAGATGATTTTTGTGACTACCTTGCCTAATTTATCTCTTAAAATATCATATAATTTTTTATTCGGATAATTTTCTTTAAGTTTTATAAAAATAGGAAGCATGGCAAAATCTAGCAAAAACAAAGTAAGCAAAACAAAGATTGAATCTGCCGAAGTTTGTTGATACATTAAAGACGGCATAAGCAATATTTTGTTTGCAAAAATACACATCACTATTATCACACCACATTGCCTTATACTTATCTTCTTCATAACCGCTCCTTCTTTTCTGGGCTAAAAGCCTTCGGCCGTTGTCGCATACTATAAACCGGTTCCATGAACGTTGCATCTTTTAAATCTTGTGGTATGCGTGGCGAATAAGGGGCTAGATATGGTGTTTTAAAACTGTCAAAGTTATTTAGATAATTTATTATGTATACAAGCCCTGAAATAAGTCCAATAAGACCTAGCGAACCACCTAGAATAATAAAAATAAGCTGTAAAACTGTGATTTGTGGTGCCTGCTCTGGAATTGTATAAAGTGCTATTTTAGATAGAGCAACAATTATCACTCCTGGTGGTGAAATAAGCCCTGCCTTAACTCCTGTATCACCCAAGATTAATGCTCCAACAACTGATGTTGCAAGCCCTAAATAGCTTGGAAGTCTAAGACTGACCTCGTATAAAATTTGGAATAATAAAAAAATAAACAATATCTCCAAAAAAGGTGTGAAAGGAAGCCCTTGTGTTGTGTCTGCTATAGTTATCAAAAAATTGAGTGGTAAAATATTATAATGGTATAACTGCAGTGCAAGATAAAAGCCTGGAGATATAAGTGCTATTAAAAGCCCCAAAAGTCTTATTACTCTTACAAAGCTTGAGTAATGGTGATTTGTATAGTAGTCATTACTATTTTGCAAATCTTCTATAAATATGAATGGAACTGTCAGAACAATTGGAGAATTATCAACAATAATTGCAACCTTACCCTCTAGCATTTTCGATGTTACAATATCGGGTTTTTCTGTGTTGCCTATTTGTTTAAAAAGTGAGCCTGGTCTATTTTCTAAATAGGTAAGTATATTATAAGAATCCAAAATTCCATCAATTTTTATATTTTTAATTTTTTCTTTGACTTCTTTAACAATTTTTTTATTTGCTATACCCTTTATGTATGTTATGCAGACCTTTGTTTGTGTCTGAGAGCCTACCCTTAACACTTCCATAACCAGTTCTTTTGTTTTTATTCTTCTTCTTAGCAAAGTTATATTTGTTTGCAAATCTTCAACAAAACCCTCTCTCGGCCCTTGTATAACTGGAGATGTTGGGGGCTCGGAAGGTATCCTTGTTGGGAATTTTAACAAATCTATAGATAAAATTTTCTTAGAAAAATTGGTGACTATTATAAGTTTGCCATCTAGGATTTCTTTTATTATATCTTTTTCTTTTATCTCTTTTATGTCCACACATTTTAAAATATCATTTTTCAAACCTTCTATGGTAATTTTGCTGTTATACATCTGTAGAGGGAAATATACAGCAGAAGAAAAAAGAGTTTGGTCTATGATGCTTTTTAAAAATATAAAACCGAGAATTTGATTATCCTTTTTGTATAATCTAGAAGAAAAATCCACACTGCTATTTAGTGTGCTTTTAATCTCTTCTATTTTATCTTTTACATTAAAATAAGACATACCTTTTTCCTTTTTAAAATAGTATGTCTTATTAAATTTTTTTTATGTGTTTTATATATGTTTTTCTATTTATTATTGTTGAACGTAAGTCACTTCACCATTATAAACATTATATTCATTTAGGGTTATTGGGCTTATTCCTATAACAGAATTATCCTGGTATAATAGCGAAATATCAATCATATAAGTATACAATCCATTATTACTGCTAACTTCAAAAGTATCACACTCATAAACCATATCGTCAAGATAAATATTAAACTTTTCAAGTTGTTCATAGCCTGTTGCTGTTATAAGTTTCTCTTCAGCATTAAAACTTACACTTAAAAGTGGTAAATATTTATGAACTACTTTAATACTTAACTCGTTTGATGGCAAACTATTTTCATAATACTCGGCATCAGATAATGCAACAACATAGAAAGAATACTCTCCGCCTGGAATAGTTTGCAAATCTAAATGTGTTCCACTAATTTGCATTGGCGCAAGCCCACTTATATACAATAAATAGTCATCTGCATTATCAACAGCAGTCCAACTTATTATATCTTCTTCTTGATTATAATTTAATTGTGCTGGTGATAGATTTTTATAAACCGTCCAAGTTATAGGCTTGCTTTCTTCACTATTATTACCTTCATTTTCAGCGATATATGTGACTGTTATATTGTATGTGTGCCCTATTTCAATTCCTTGTGCTTGAAGTTCATCTATAGTCAAAATATTTTTGTCACTTTCAATAACAATTTCACTTTCTTCATCTTCAGTATCTATGAAAACAAATTTATAGCTTTTATAATTATCATTCATATCAACCGCAACATAAATATTTCTGCCATCATCAATTACACGCAAGTTGTTTGGTGCTGAAACATTATAATTAAGCATAAAAGCAGTGACAATCCCACCTATTGCTATAATGGAAATCACTACTGCAAGCATTATAAAAAGCACCTTTTTTTTGTCTATAGTTTTCCTAACTGGCTTTTGTTTATCAATTTCTTTCTTCTTTTCTTCCATTTACACTATTAGTATACCCTATCACACAAAAAAATCAAAACAATTTTTTAATAAAAAGAAAAAACAATATTGACAAAAGTTTGTAAATGGTATATACTATTGTTAAGTTATTGGAGGAATTATGTTTGATTATATGTCTAATTCTCAAATTGCAGCATTTATTTTAGGAATTGTGCTTTCGGTATTTTCTATTGCATCTGCTTTCTTGGCTATTAAGTATGCAAAGAAACTTGGCTCGTTTGCAAAAGCAATTTCAATGGCAATTGTTGTGCCATTTCTTGCCTTTGTTTCTTGGTTCTTCTTAATCTTCTCTTTCCTTGAAGGATTTAGAAATGATGAACTTTTAAATCTTATTGTTTCAATTATCTTAGCTGTTATTCTTGCTGGAACTGTTATTATTATTGCAAGAGCTTTATATAACAAACATCAAAATGAATTTGAAGATGAAGATGAAAAAGATATTGAAGAACAACCTGCTAGTGAAGTTACAGAGGAAACAACTGGTGATGAAATAGTTGCAGAGCCACTTCTTATAGCTCATAATCCAGAAAATCAAGAAGAAACTCAAGAGTCTGCTTCTGCTGAACAAAAACTTTTAACTGGTGAAAATGAAGTTCAATCTGAAAGCGAAGAAGATACTTTAAGTGAAGAAGAAACTGAGCAAACAACCGAAGATACAACTGATGAAGAGACAGTTGAAGAAAGTGAAGAAAGCGAAAACACTGAAGAAACAATTGATGATGATTCTGAAGAGAATGACGAGCAACCTGCTGAAGAAGATGAACAACCTGCTGAAGAATCAAAAGAAAATGAAAACACAGAAGATGAAAATCAAGAAGATGAAGGTGTAGACGAAAAAGCAGAAGAGGAAAATACAACTGAAGAGACAAGTGAAACTCCTGTTGAAGAAGAAGCAAAAGAGAGCGAAGAAAGTGAAACTAAAGAAGAAAAAAGAGCACTTACACCTGAAGAAGAAGATGATATTGAATTTGAAAAATTCCTTGAATCACTAAGAAAAAAGGCTGAAGAAGAACAGAAGAATAACCCTAGTGATGACGAAGAATAATTAAACTTTAAAATTAAAATAAACAATATTAAAAATCACCAATTTAATTGAATAATTAAAAAATTGGTGATTTTTTATTTATATTACTATAGTATATTTAGTATATATAGATATTCCTAATTTTATATAAATTTATAATGATATTTTTTTGCATCTTTAAAATTTAAAAGACTAAGATAACAATAAAAAATCCTTATAGTTTAATTGCTATAAGGATTTTTATTGTTTAGTTTAGCTGTTAGCCCATTCTTGGATAAGGTCTATGGTTGCTGGCTCTCCACCCTGTGCCAGCCATGATAAGGTGCTTGGCACTGGTGCTAACATTCCTGATAAGTATACATA
>CALVPQ010000004.1 GCA_944351415.1 uncultured Clostridia bacterium
TGGTTGCGGGAGTTGGATTTGAACCAACGACCTTCGGGTTATGAGCCCGACGAGCTTCCGAGCTGCTCCACCCCGCGATAACTATGTTGCACTTTTATTTTAAGAACATTAATAGTATATGCCTTTTTTATTTATTTGTCAATACTTTTTTATATTTATTTTGTAATTTTTTGTCATTTATATTTTTTTCGTTTATATCTATAATAACAAAAACTTTAAATAAAATAGTGTAGAAGTTATTTAAAATTCTTCGTAATAAAAAAACTCCTATTATTTAATTGGAACTTATCAAACAATTAGGAGTTATTTAATATTTAATTTAACTGAATAAGTATATTGATATTACAAGCATTATTAAAGCAATATTTCTAAGTGTTGAACTTGTGATTGAATTTGCCTTTCCCTCTTTTAAAAAATGAGCTAAAAATTCGCTTAAAAGCATTAGAGCCATCGACACAACCGCGATAATTGCACTGATTAAATGTCTGGTTGTAAAAATGCTATTTATACCAAAACCTACACCCAAACCAAGTGCAATAAATATAAAGACTGTTGAAAGAAAATTAGACGCATTTTTATATTTTTTTATAGCCCATATCATAAGCCCTAGCCCAACACCTAAAAGCAAGCCACCAACTAGTGCAAGCCAATTAAATTCAGCAAGTGACATAATGCCAAGAGCAACTGATAAATATATCAAAGCCTTACTTATTCCACTAAGCATAGTTTTTGCTTGAAGGTTTGAAATTTTGCTTGTTTGCAAACCTTCATAAAACATAAAGATTGCCAGTGCTATTGTTATAAAAAGTGAAAAAGCATTTATAATTGATGTTAAGTTTATTGTTATCACCGCATAAATGAGCAAAAATAAGCCTGTGAGCGACCTTACAATAAAACCTTGCCACTCACCCATATCTTGAAAAATCGCGTATAAAACGCACATTGCTAGGGTTACAACACCTATTAAAATAATTGGAAGCATTGTCATAACTATATTTTACCCTAAAAGTTTAATAAAACAAAACATTTTAAATAAATTTTTGAAAAATACACAAAATAATTTTATGAAAATAGTAAAAGATATATTTTTATATTTAAGTGCCTTTGTTCCTATGTATTTTTTGATATTAACAAGACTTATAATTGATATTATAAATGATAACCTTACTTTTAATGTGCTTAACTCACTTAATATTATTTTGTTAATCACACTGATAACTCTTGGCTCGGCTGGGCTTATTATAAATGTTTTTCATAGCAAAGACATAACAAAAGAGATAATTATTCTTAAAAAACAAAATATAACTGATAGGCACTTTCTTGGCTATTTTTCTCTGTTTGTGCTTTTTGCCCTTCAGCTTGATGTTTCTTACGTTTGCGATTTTGTGCTGTTTGTTATAATCCTTATCTTTATTGGTATTGTGTATATACATAACTCCCTTTTCTACATAAATCCGCTGTTAAATATCTTGGGCTATAACTTTTATAATATCGAATATCTTGAGGTTAAAAGCCAAAGACAGGAAGAAGGTAAAATTTTTTATAAAGGAGAGTTGAAGGTAAACCAGAATTATTTTGTTAAATTCAAAAATGGCAACTTTGCTTTTATTGATAGAAAATAATATAAACTCTTATTGCATAAAACTAAATTTTATGATACAATCATATCTAGGAGATTTATCATGAGTAAATATTTAAAAAAATTTGACTTTTATAATATTGACAAACTTTTACAAGATAGCAAAATGCTTGCTTACTTAAAACAATTTAAAACTATTCAACAAAAATACGACCATACTTGTGGTCCTTGTTGTGCATTAATGGTTCTTCATTACTTTAAAGATAAACGCTTTGCCCTGACTGATGAAATTAAAATTGCAGATATTATGGGAACTAAACCCTTTCCAATAGGAACTGACCTGCCGAATATTGTTAATTTCTTTAAAAATAATATAAATGAAGAAAAAATCTATAAAGTTATATCTTCTATTGAATATCCAAAAGATAAAGATGGTCTTTGTTTCTCTAGTTTTGATGATTTTAAGACTTTTGTTATCTCTAAACTAAAAAATAATACTCCAATAATTGTTGAAAATGTTGATTATGGTGGGCATTATAAGGTTATCATCGGTTATGATTGTGTTAATGATAATTCTGAAGAAGATATGCTTATATTTGCTGACCCTTCTGATTTTAATGATGGTGATAGAGATGGCTATACAGTCTTCCCTGCTGAAAGATTTTTCTATATGTGGTTTGACGACCATTGCCTTAGTCCACAATATCGCAAACAACCTTTCGTTGCTATTGAAAAAATAGAAAAAGATGAAGAAATTGAAAATTAATAAAAAAGAGTTTACTAAAATCTTGAAAGTTTAGTTCCACAGGTTTTAAGTTAAACTCTTTTTTATTAATTTTCACTGTTTTATTTTGAATTATCGGTATCGTTATTTTGAATTTTTCCTTTTTTTACTTTACTTAATATTTTATTGACAACCTTATCATTAAACACTATATATTTATCCCAGAAAAATTCTGTTATAAAGTTTATCACCATCATTATAGCCTCTACTAAAAGTCCATTCCACCCTATAGCTTCAAGTGCATTACCGCCAAATACAGAAGCTGGAATATATGCCGCATAGTAGATTATAACAAGAATCATCGCTAGTGGCACATTGCTTGCTGATTTGAAGGTAAATTTGCGATTAAATGTGAAATTCCATATAACTGAAAGAGTGACTGATATAAGATGAGATGGCCACCATTCTAGCCAACCCGTCCATTCATATAGCACTGAAAAAGATAAAAATTGAATTACACCTGCAGATATAGAAAAAGCAAGGAACTTTAAAAACTGAATAAATTGTTGTTTCTTGCTAAGTTCGCCTTCTTGCAAAGGAGTTGAAGAAGTTTCTTCAGACGAAATATCGCCTTCAATCGATGTTTCGCCTTTATTTATATTTTCATTGTTGTTTTCTTTGTAAGAACTATCTTCTTTAAATTGTTCTTGCTTTATTTTCTTATTATTTTCTTTCATAACTATCCCTTAAATATACGTATTATTTATCCTATTACCTAGTAAAATTTTATAAATTTGTGCTTTTATAACTCATATAAAAAACTTAAATTAATGCTAAGCTCTGTTAAATTTAGTCTTATTAAACTTAACTAACGACAATAATATAACACATTTTTTGTTTTTTGACAACCATTCACAATATTTGCATTTTATTTTTTTAAAGACTATAGCTAATTTGGTAAATTGCTTGCTTTTTTCCTTATATTTATATATAATATATTATATATAATATATATAGAGTGAAAATGCTCTTTTTTAATTTAAGGAGATATTATGGAACTTGAAAAAAATATAGATGAGCAAAAAACTAGCGAAACTGAAACTTCAGAAAATAAAAATGCAAGTGAAAATGAAAACTTAGGCGCAAATAGTTCTAGCGAAAACATAGAAAAAGTTGCAAATCAAGAAGATACCGAAAAGGAAAGCAAAGAAATCGGTCATTCTGATAAAAATGAAGATACTGATAAAGAAAGTAAGGAAATCGGTCATTCTGATAAGTATGATGCTGGTGACATTCAAGTTCTTGAAGGGCTTGAGCCTGTTAGAAAACGTCCTGGTATGTATATCGGCTCAACAGACGAACATGGTCTTCATCATCTTGTGACTGAAGTTGTTGATAACTCTATTGATGAAGCCCTTGCTGGATATTGCACTCAAATTGATGTTATTATCAATTTCGATGGTTCTTGTTCTGTTATTGATAATGGTCGTGGTATTCCTACAGGTATTATTCCTAAGGAAGGCAAAAGTGCTGTGGAAGTTGTGCTTACAAAACTTCATGCTGGTGGTAAATTCGGTGGAGAGGGCTATAAAATCTCTGGTGGATTGCATGGCGTGGGTGTGTCTTGTGTGAATGCCCTTTCAAAATATATGAGAGCTGATGTCTATCAAAATGGACAACACTATAAAATTGAATTCTCTAAAGGAAAGGTTATCTCTCCTCTTGAAGTTGTTGGAGCAACTGAAAGACGTGGGACAACCATAACTTTCCTTCCTGATGATGAAATCTTTGAAACAACAGTTTTCAACTTTGACACTATGAAAAACCGTTTCCGTGAAATCGCTTTCTTAAATAAAGGACTTGTGATTTCTCTTGAAGATAAACGTGAGGGACAAGAAAGAAAAGAAACCTTTGAGTTTAAAGGCGGAATTATTGAATTTGTTGACTATATGAATAAAAATAGAGATACTCTTCTTTCAGCACCTGTATACTTCAATAAATTCAACAGAAATTCAAAAGGCGAACTTGAAAATGAAATTGAGGTTTGTTTTCAATATAATGATGGATATAGTGAAGTCATAAATGCTTATGCAAACAACATTAACACCGAAGAAGGCGGAACTCATCTTGATGGTTTTAAATCTGGTCTTACCAAGGTTATAAATGACTATGCTCTTGCAAATAAAATTATCAAAGAAAATGAAAAACTTTCTGGTGATGATTGCCGAGAAGGTATCACTGCTGTTATTAGTGTTAAACTTAGAAATCCACAATTTGAAGGTCAAACTAAGACTAAGCTTGGCAACAGTGAAATGAGAAATATTGTTTATAAAGCTATGGTTGAAGAATTTGGTGACTATCTTGAAAATCACCCTGCCGAAGCCAAAAACCTTATTATGAAATCTATCACTGCTCAACGTGCAAGAGATGCTGCAAGAAATGCAAGAGAGTTGACAAGACGCAAAAGTGTGCTTGAAAGCACTACCCTTCCTGGTAAACTTGCCGATTGTAGCGAGAAAAATCGTAAATTCTGTGAAATTTATATTGTTGAGGGAGATTCAGCCGGTGGAACTGCTAAGACTGGTAGAGATAGGCGTTTCCAAGCTATTTTACCACTTAGAGGTAAGATTTTAAATGTAGAGAAGGCTAGGCTTAATAAAATTTTAGAAAATAATGAAATTAAATCTATGATAACCGCTTTTGGTTGTGGTATTGGAAGTGAATTTAATGAAGATAAACTTCGTTATGACAAGATTATTTGTATGACTGATGCCGATGTTGATGGTGCACACATAAGAATACTTCTTCTTACCTTCTTCTTCCGATATATGCGACCTCTTATTGAACATGGCCACGTGTATGCAGCAAAACCACCTCTTTATAAAGTGACAAAAGGCAAGGAAGAACTTTATTTCTATTCTGATGAAGAACTTAATGCTTGGAAAGCAAATGGAAATGACCGTGGATACCCACAACAACGTTATAAAGGTTTGGGAGAAATGGACGCTGACCAACTTTGGGAAACTACTATGGACCCTGAACACCGCATTCTTATACAGCTGACTATGGAAGATGCTATCGAAGCTGAAAAATATTTTAACGACCTTATGGGTGAAGATAGCGAGTTAAGACGTAAATTTATTGAAGAAAATGCTACCCTTGTTGATGACCTTGATATTTAAAAACATAAAAGGAGATGGTTATGAAAGAAGAAGAGTATTACAAGATACTTTTAGATACCTTTGGACAAGAGATACAATTTCAATGCGCAATTGAAGAAATGGGCGAATTATTGCAAGCTATATGCAAGTATAAACGTAAACTTGCAACAGGCGACAAACAAAAAATAGAAAAAGCTTTAGAAAATTTGCAAGAAGAAATTGCTGACGTAGCTATAAATATTGGTCAACTTTCATATATGTTTGGACAAGATAAAATTAATGAAATAAAACAATATAAACTAGATAGAGCTTTAAAAAGAGCTGAAAAGAAAAATATGGAAGAAAATTAAAAAAATAAAAAAATTTATATTTTATAGATAATTTTTTAAAAAAATTATAAGCAAAATTATAAATAATAATTATTTATTTTAATTATATAAAAAATATAAATTCTAATTATAAAATTATTTAAAAATCAATTATTTTAATAATTAAAAAATATTTTTATTAATAAAAAATCATTAAAATAATTCATTTATAATTAATTTTTTATTATTTAATCTGACTTTAAATTAAATAAAAATAAATTTAATAATTTAAAATAAATTAAAAATAAATAAAACTTAAATAAAATATAGGAGCAAAAAAAATGGAGCATGAAAGCAGAAAGTCTTTGGAAGAAATTTTTCAAGACACAAAAGTTGAAAAAGTCGATACTGTAGACAACCTTAAAAAATCCTTTATTTCTTATGCTATGGCGGTTAATGTGTCTCGTGCTATTCCTGATGTGCGTGATGGACTTAAACCTGTGCATAGACGTATTCTTTATGCCATGGGTGAGATGAATAACTTCTATGATAAGCCTACAAAAAAATGTGCTAGAATTGTCGGCGATGTTATGGGTAAATATCACCCACACGGTGATAGCTCAGTTTACGATGCTATGGTTCGTCTTGCACAAGATTTCTCTATAAGATACCCTCTTGTTGATGGGCAAGGTAACTTTGGCTCAGTTGATGGAGACCCACCTGCTGCTATGCGTTATACAGAAGCAAGACTTTCAAAAATTGCTGGGCTTATGCTTGAAGATATTGATAAAAATACAGTTGATTTTTATCCTAACTTTGATAATACACTTATGCAACCTTCTGTGCTTCCATCAAAAATTCCTAATTTGCTTATAAATGGGTCTGATGGTATTGCAGTTGGTATGGCAACGAACATTCCACCTCATAATCTTACCGAAGTTTTAAATGGTCTGCAAGCACTTATTGATAACCCTGACATTGATATTGATGAACTTATTAAAATTATCCCTGCTCCTGACTACCCTACAGGTGGAATCATTATGGGACGGGCTGCTGTTAAACATGCTTATAAAACTGGCCGTGGCGGAATTGTTGTTCGTGGCAGAGCTGAAATTGAAGAAATGAATAATGGCAGAAGCCGAATTATTATTACAGAACTTCCATATCAGGTTAACAAAGCTCAGCTTATTATTCAGATGGCAGACTTAGTTAAAAATAAAAAACTTGATGGTATAAGTGATATTAAAGAAGAATCTGACCGCAAAGGTATGAGAATCGTTGTTGATATTAAAAAGGATTTTAATGCTCAGGTTGTGCTTAATTCTCTTTATAAACAAACTCAACTTCAAAAAAGTAGCGGTATAATCTTCCTTGCTCTTGTTAATGGCACTCCACGTATTTTAAACCTTAAAGAAATGCTTTACTACTATCTTGAACATCAAAAAGAAGTTTTAACTAGAAAAACTCAATATGAACTTGAAAAAGCAAAGGAACGTGAACACATTGTTAAAGGTCTTGTTATTGCACTTGCAAATATCGATGAAGTGATTGCAATCATTAAATCTTCTGATGATAAACAAGATGCATCTATAAAACTTACACAAAATTTTGAACTTGACGAAATTCAGGCAAATGCTATACTTGAAATGAAACTTTCAAGACTTACCTCTCTTGAAGTTGAAAAATTAAATGAAGAGCTTCGCCAATTAGATGCACTTATTATTGACCTTGAAGATATACTTGCAACCCCTGCTCGTATTCTTAAAATTTTAAGAGATAATTTTGAAGAAATTAAAAATAAGTATGGTGACGAAAGAAAAACTGAAATCAGTCTTGATGCTGGTGGCATTGATATTGCAGACCTTATCGAAAAAGAAGATGTTGTTGTTTCTATGACTCATCAAGGCTATATCAAAAGAATGTCCACAAGCGAATATAAGTCTCAAAATCGTGGCGGTGTGGGCGTGACTGCGCATAAAACCAAAGAAGAAGATTATGTTGAAAATATGTTTATCACAAATACTCATGATGACCTTCTTTTCTTTACAAATCTTGGACGTGTTTATTGCATTAAGGCTTATGAAGTGCCTGAAGCCCAAAAAACAGCAAAAGGTAGAGCTATAATCAACTTGCTTATGCTGAGTGAAGGTGAAAAAGTCACAACTATTATCCCTCGAAAAGATGGGGCTGAAGGCAATCTAATCATGGCGACAAAATTTGGTCTTATCAAGAAAACTAGACTTGAAGAATTTTCATCTATACGTAAGGTTGGGAAGAAAGCTATTCACCTGCTTGATAAAGACGAACTTATTGGTGTTGAAGTTTCTTCTGGACAAGATGACATCTTGATTGCTTCTCATGATGGAAAGGCTATACGTTTCAGCGAAACTGATGTGCGTAATATGGGAAGAAATAGCCAAGGTGTGAGAAGTTTAAAACTTAGCGAAAATGACTATATTGTTGACATGGCAATTGTTAAACCTAATTCTCAAATTATAACTATTTCTGAAAATGGTTATGGAAAACGAAGTGACGTTGAAGAATATAGGCTTCAAAGTCGTGGCGGTAAAGGTGTTAAAGCTGGTGTATTCAATCAAAAAACAGGCAAACTTGTGGCTTTAAAACAATCAATCCTTGATGATGATATTATGCTTATTGCTGATAATGGTGTGATTATAAGAACACCTGTTGAACAAATAAGTTCTCTTTCAAGAGTTAGTCAAGGCGTAAGAGTTATGAAGCTTAGAGAAGGAAGTAAAATTGTTGGCGTTGCACTTGCAAAAAAAGAGGATGAAAATAAAGACTTAGATGAAAATATTCAAAAACAAGAAATATCTGAAAGTGGAAATGTCGAAAATGAAAATAACTTGACAAATGATGAAAAAAATGATATTCTAAAGCATCAAAACAACATTTCGCAAACTGAAGATAATTTTGATGATGAGCCTATCAAGTAAAATTTGAATACTACCCTATTATCTAATATGATTATTCAAGATTATAAACTGTTTGGGGAGCTGTGAAGCTAATTTTTAAAATAAATTTTAAAAATTATCAAAACAACTTGTTGTTTTGAAAGAAGCCGAGAGGCTTCTTAGCTTCACAGCTCTTTTTTATGGATTCAAATGACAAATCATTTTTACTATTTAAAGTTTTCATTAA
This sequence comes from uncultured Clostridia bacterium, assembly GCA_944351415.1. Classification (GTDB taxonomy): domain Bacteria; phylum Bacillota; class Clostridia; order Christensenellales; family UBA1242; genus Caccovivens. The sequence goes on from CALVPQ010000004.1 coordinate 8,935, forward strand.
AAAGCCAAACAAAAACAGTTCTTTATAGATAATTTCGTCAAAATCTACAAATTCTAAATAAAATATTGTGAAGTAAGGGGGAAAAATTTTGGATATAAAAGAAAAAGAATATCTTTTAAAAACTTTAAAAGTTATTGACAAGAAAATAATTGAAAATAATGAGAAACTTAAAGCTGTTAGAACAAAACTTAAACTTGGTGTTAGCGACCTTGCAGAAAACTTCCATGATAAAGAAAGTGACCTTTCTTCTATATATAGCAATTTGGCAGATATTGAATCACTTGAAGGAGAAATTTTTAAAGAAAGCAAAAAGTTAACACTTCAAAAACAACACCCATATTTTGCTCGTATAGACTTTTTGCCAAATAATAGAAAAACTGTGCAAAAAGTATATATTGGCATTGGAAATCTTGTAGATGATAATAAATTATATGTTGCAGACTGGCGTGCCCCTATATCTTCTATGTATTATGATTTTAATCTTGGCCCAGCTAGTTTTAAAATTGGAAAAACTGAATATAGCGGACAGCTTCAACTTAAAAGGCAGTATAAAATAGAAGATGGACAACTTTTATCGTATTTTGACACAGATATAACGATAAATGATGAAATCTTACAGGAAATTCTTTCTCATAATGTGTCAGTAAAAATGAAGCAAATTGTTTCTTCAATACAAAAAGAACAAAATGAAATTATGAGAAAGGATATTGGTGATAGTATGCTTGTGCAAGGTGTTGCAGGCTCTGGAAAAACATCTATAGCCCTTCATAGAGCAGCTTATCTTCTTTATAAACATCGTGGACAAATCAAAAGTAAGGATATTTTAATTATTTCCCCTAATAACGTGTTCTCAAGTTATATATCCGAAGTTTTGCCACAACTTGGCGAAGATAATCTTGTTGAAACAACTTTTGCGCAAATTGCTAGAGCAGAACTTAAGCGCCCTATTCAATCAAGGGAAAGTATGCTCGACGATATAGCAACAAACCCTAAACAAAGTTTGCTTGACGAAATTTCTTATAAATCTTCTTATGAATATCTTGATAGTTTGCTTAGATTTTTAAAAGGTCCTTTCCTTGAGACATTTACCCCACAAAATCTTTCTTATGTTGTTCGAGAAAATCTTGATAATAGTGTTGAAACAATAGACTTTCCTGCAGAGCAGACAAAAGAACTCTTTTTTAAAACATTTAAGGGTCTTGACCTTTATGAACGCATTAATAAAATTGCTTGGCAATATGCCATGGTTTTCACAGAAGAACGACATTACACAAAAGAGCAAAATAAAGCTCTGCGTGATAGATTTAAACGTATATTATATAAATTTTTACCTATTCGTGACGTTAATAAGATTTTTGAAATTTTTATGGCAAGAGAAGGTTTTAAGGTAAGCAAAAAACCTAGCATAGATTATATTGATAAAGGCACATATCTTGCAATTAAATACTTCTTATATGGTTTTGACCATGACTTTTCAGCAAAATATCTTATAATTGATGAGATGCAAGACTTTACCCCTGTTGATATATATTTATTTAGAAAACTTTGGAACTGCCCTTGCATTGTGGTTGGTGACGTTCATCAATGTATTGAAAAAAATCCAGCACCTGAATATCTGCAAATAACAGCAGACTTTTTAGGTTGCAGATTGCTTGAACTTAAGAAAACCTACCGCTCTACAAAGGAAATTGCTAAGTTTGCAAACAGTCTTATAGGACTTAATGATATTGAATTTGTTAACAGAAGCGGAAAAGAGCCTGTTTTATATAAAACAACAAATCAAGCAAATACAATTTTGAAGATTATAAACAAAGAATGTCAAGACTATGACCACATTGCTATAATATGCAAATGCAACAAAGAAGCAATAGCCTTACACAAAGAACTTTCAAAACTTACTAATTGCACTCTTCTTAATGAACCAGAGGATTATAATAATAGAATACTTATAACATCTTGTGCAACAGCAAAAGGTATTGAATTTGATGCTGTGATTATCCCTAATGCTGACAGTGAAAACTATAAAAATACTATAGATAAAAATATTATCTATGTTTCTGCAACGAGAGCACTCCATAAGCTTTTCTTTGTTTGCCAAAAAGAGCAAAGCCATTTACTTAAAGATATTGACATAATAGAAGAATAAATTTTTAAAATTTAGCTATTAAAATAAAAAAAATTACAAATTTCACCATAATTTTGATGGTTATGTGGACAAAAATGTGGATAACCTTATAACATTTGTTTATAATTATGCAAAATACCTTTTAAATTATATATAAAATAATAACTATATCAAAGTTTCAAATTTTATTAAAAAAATCAATTTTTAAAAGTCAAGAAAATTATTGCAGTTTTTACAACAATCTTTATAAAATTATTTTGAAATAAGTCTGATTTTAGTTGAAATCACGAAAAATTGATGTGGAAATGTGGATAACTTGCCATGTATAACCCTCAAAATCGTCAAAATCCCCAATTTTGCATAAAAATTAATGCTTATGTATAATTATTTATATGTGGAAATGTGGATAACTTTTTGTGGATAACTGTATAGTCTTTCCCCTGCTTTTTTCGTAAAATTGCTAAATTTTTGCTAAAAACCTTTTTATTTTATTTTGACTTTTTATTTCTTTGTTTTATTATTTAGATATATTATTTTGATTAATTAATAACTTTACTTTTTTCTTCAACTACATTTTATATCTATACTATAATTTATAATCAAAAAGGAGTATTTATGAACGATAGAAAACTTATAACTCCACGAAAATTGTCGGGTTTTATGGAACTTCCACCCTACAAACAAGTGGTATTTGATAAGATGATTGAAAAAATAAAAAATGTTTATCAGAATTTTGCTTTTATGCCACTTGATACACCTGTGCTTGAATATAGTGAAATTCTTATGGCTAAAAGTGGTGGTTCTATAGATAAAGAAGTTTATGCTTTTAAAAAAGGTGACACTGATATTTGTATGCGCTATGATTTGACAGTGCCACTTGCTAGATATGTTGCTATGAATGTTAACGAGATTGCTTTTCCCTTTAAGCGTTATCAAATAGGAAAGGTATATCGTGGAGAGAAGGCCCAAAAAGGTAGATTTAGAGAATTTTTGCAATGTGATGCTGATATTGTTGGATTTGATGAACTTCCTATTGTTGCTGATGCTGAATGTCTTGCTATTGTTGATAAGGTCTTTAAAGCCCTTGAACTTAAAATTTTAAATCACATTTCAAATAGAAATATTCTTTTTGGATATTGTGAAGCCCTAGGATATAAAGATAAAACACAAGATATATTGACTATCCTTGATAAAATTGGCAAGATTGGAAAAGAAAATGCAATATTGGAACTTAATAGCCTAGGTGTTAGCATAGATGACTGCAATAATCTTATAATGCTTACTTTAAAAAATGGGAAATTTTGTGATGTTCTAGATGAAATTAAAGATTTGACGGATAACGAAACCTATCAAAAAGGTGTAAATGAACTTAGCGAAATTTATAAATATATGCAAGCTATGGGTGTTGATGAAAATTGCTATATTCTTGATGTAGGAGTTATTCGAGGACAAAATTACTATACAGGAACAGTTTTTGAAGCAATGATGCCAGAACACCCTGAATTTTTAACAGTTTGCGGTGGTGGAAGATATGATAATCTTGCTGGCTATTATACCGATAAAAAACTGCCTGGAGTTGGGCTTAGTATTGGTCTTACAAGACTCTTTGACCTTTTAGACCAAGCTGGACTTTTAACTGAGTATAAACTTACAAATATTGAACTTCAAATTATACCACTTGGTGACACCCTTTATGAATGTTTTAAACTTCAAAAGTTTTTCAGTGACTTTCTTGTATGTGATGTTAATTATGAAAACCGCTCTTTTAAAGCTAAGATGAAAGAAGCAAATCGCAAACAAATCCCTTTTATCCTTATTGTTGGTGAAGATGAAATTAATAGTGGTTTGTATGCCTTAAAAGATATGAATAGTGGTCAACAATGGAATTTAGCAAAAGAAGATTGTCTGAAAAAAATCACTGAAAAATAATTGTAATTTAAAAAAATTGACTTAAATAGTCAATTTTTTTTTATTTGGTTTTTATTCTCAGTTTTAAGTTATTGTTTTAGGTCGATTTTTGTTTTGGCTTACAGATGGTATTTTGGCAAACTATTTATTTGCTTGTAAAACATCTTGTTTTTGTATATAATATCTATATGAATGATAAAATACGTGAAAAACTTAAACTTTTAACCACAAAACCTGGTGTTTACATAATGCGAGATAAAAATGGCAATGTTATCTATGTTGGCAAAGCAAAGAACCTTAAAAACAGGGTTAGTCAATATTTTAGAAACTCCCCTAAACAAGCAAAAGTTCAAGCAATGGTTGATAATGTTGATATATTTGACTACTTTATCACTATGAGCGAAATGGACGCCCTTGCACTTGAAAGCAATTTAATAAAAAAATATCAGCCCTTTTATAATATACTTTTAAAAGATGGCAAACAATTTCCATACATTAAAATTGATATGAAAGAGCCTTTCCCTAAACTTGAAATAGTTAGAAAGGTTAAAAAAGATGGTGCTAGATATTTTGGTCCTTATTTTGCAGGTATTGATGCAAGAGAAATATTAAAAACTATTAATTCTGCTTTCAAAATTAGAACTTGCAATCTTAAGATAACTGAAACCTCTATGGCAAAACGCGAGTGTTTAAACTATTCACTTGGACTTTGTTCCGCCCCTTGCACTAAACGTATAACAAAGGAAGATTACTTGAAAGAAATAGATAGAGTTATCAATTTTTTGAATGGAAATGATGAAGAAATTGAAGAAATTTTAACAGAAAAAATGCAACAAGCAGCAAATAACGAAAATTTTGAAAATGCTATTCTTCTTCGCGATAGACTTAAGATGATAGCAAAATTAAAGCAACGTGTGGTTGCGAATTTACCTAAAGATGTTAGTAAAGATGTTTTTGCATATTATACTGATGGATTAAGTGGTGTTATCACTAATATGGTTGTGCGCGGTGGTAAAATTCTTGGTATTATATCTTATCCTTGTCTTGATGCAGAGCTTGAAGAAGGACAAACTTTATTTAATTTCATCGTGCAATATTATCAAAATCTTCTTGTGCCAAATGAAATTATTTTATCGCATAATATTGAAGATAAAGAACTTTTATACGAATTTTTTAACAAAAAGGTTAATATTATCACAAATCCTCACGGAATTAATAAAAACTTGCTTGATATGGCTCTTGTTAATGCAAAAGAATACTTGAATAAGTATATTGAAAAAGAGAAACTTAAGTATAATAATACCCTTGGGGCTATTAAAAACTTACAAGAAAAGTTACAACTTCGAGAATTGCCTAAGCGCATGGAATGTTATGATATTTCAAATATTAGCGGGACTAATAAAGTTTGCTCTATGGTGGTTTTTAAAAATGGTGAAGCAAGCAAAAAAGACTATAGAAAATTTAAGATAAAAACTGTTAAGGGAGCAAATGATTTTGCATCACTTGCAGAAGCTTTGACACGTCGTCTTAAAAGACTTATTGAACAAAATGGTGAAAGTTTTAAAGAAAAACCTAACCTTATTATCATTGATGGTGGAAAAGGACAAATCTCAACCTGTTATAACATTTTGAAAGAATTTAAACTAGACAATAAAATCGATATGATTGGACTGGCAAAGAAACAAGAGGAAGTGTTTTTCCCAGAACGCTCTCAACCTGTGCTTTTAAAACCTGGGAGTGTTGAGCTTAAACTTATACAACGAATAAGAGATGAAGCACATAGATTTGCTATAACCTATCATCGAGAACTTCGGACAGCCAAAATGACTAAGTCTGTGCTTGATGATATTCCAGGTATCGGACCTAAAAAACGTGATGCACTTCTTAGGGCCTTTGGCACAAGTGAAGAAGTTGCAAAGGCAAGTGTTGAACTTTTGCAAACTGTGCCTGAGATTTCTCCAGCACTTGCAAGCACAATTTTTAACTTTTTTCAACAACACCCTATCGATTATATAACTGAAGAGTAAATTTTTTGTTTATAGAATTTAATTGTTTATGTAATTTTTATAAAAAAATTTTTATTTAAGTGGCTATTATAAAAATTTAGTCACTTTTTATTTTTAAATATTTTAATTTTTGTTTGTAAAATACTTAAAAATTTGTATACTAAAAACGGAGGTTATAATATGAGAAAAATTACTATGGTTCAATATGGTTGTGGAAAAATGAGTAAATACACAATCAAATATGCACTTGAAAAAGGGGTTAAAATTGTTGGAGCATTTGACATTAACCCTGATTTAATAGGCAAAGATATTTCTGAAATTATTGGAAGTGACAAAAAACTTAATGTTAAAGTGCAAGATGCACGCGAATTTGATGAATTTTTGAAAACTCATGATGTTGATGTTGCAATTGTGACTACTACTAGCGTTTTCGCTGAAAACTACCCTATTTATGAAATTTGTGCTAAAAATGGTGTTAATGCAATTTCTACCTGTGAAGAAGCTTTTTATGCACAAAATTCAAACCCTAAACTTACTAAAAAACTTGATAAACTTGCAAAAGAAACTGGTTGCACAATTTGTGGTAGCGGATACCAAGATGTGTTTTGGGGCAACCTTATAAGTGTTATTGGTGGAGCTACTCATAAGATTGTTAAAATCAAAGGTAAATCCAGCTATAACGTTGAGGACTATGGTATAAGTCTTGCTAAAGTCCACGGTGTGGGATTGACAAAAGAAGAATTTCAAAAAGAAATTTCTGACCCTGAAAATATTTCTGACGAAGAACTTAAAAAACTTATCAATGCCGGTAAATTCGCCCCTTGTTATATGTGGAATGTGAATGGTTGGCTCTGTTCTAAATTAGGACTGCATGTTGTAAGACAAACTCAACGCTCTGTTCCTCAATTTGCAAAAGAAGACTTGCACTCTTCTACCCTTAATATGACTATTCCTAAAGGTTATTGCACTGGACTTAGTGCTGTTGTTACAACTGAAACTAAAGAAGGCACAACAATTGTTAGTGAATGTATTGGCAAAGTTTATGGTCCAGATGATTATGACTGTAACGACTGGACAATTGAAGGCGAGCCTACAACTCGAGTTGTGATTGAAAGACCGTCAACAGCAGAACTTACTTGTGCAACAGTGATTAATCGTATTGTTGAAGTGTTGGTTGCTGAACCTGGCTATACAACCACTGAACAGATGCCTGAAAACATCTATAAGGCACATAATCTTGATAAATATATTGAAATTGTTGATATTTGTGAAGATGAAAACTGTGATGGTCATTGTAAGCATGAACATAATAATAGTAGTAAGTAAATTTTTAACACATATATAGTTCAACACTCTTTTTAAAAAAATAAGTGCGGGAAAATAAATTTATCTATAAAGGAAGTTGGTGCGGGAAAAATAAGGCGATTGAAAGTGCACACAAATTTTTGTGTGCCAAAAAGCATTTGGCTTTTTGAAAAATTTTAAAGTTCCTTTAAAATTTTACTTTCAATCGCTTTTTATAAAGGAGAAAAATATGAATAAAGGTTATTTTATTTCATTTGAAGGTGGAGAGGCTTGTGGGAAAAGCACACAAATAAAGATGCTTAAAGATTATATCTCTTCACTTTCTCAAACAGATAAATTTTTATTTGTTAGAGAACCAGGCGGAACACCTTTAACAGAAGAAATAAGAAGGCTTATTTTAAATTATGAAATTGACAAACCACTCGAAATGACAGAGTTATTGTTATTTTGTGCTGCTAGAGTTGAAGATGTTGAAAAATGCATAAAACCTGCCCTAGCGCAAGGTAAAGTTGTTGTTGCAGACAGGTTTTATGATTCAACAATTGCATATCAAGGAATGGCACGGCAAATTATGAGCAGTGAAGATATACTTACACTTACAAAAAAAATTATAGGCGATATTAAACCAGATTTAACGTTTTATCTTAAATTATCCCCAGAAGAAGCTTTTAAAAGAAAATTATCTATGAATGGAGAACTTGATAGAATTGAAAAAGAAAGTATAGAATTTCACAGAGCAGTTGCAAAAGGATATGAACTTATTGCATCTATTGAAAAAGAAAGATTTTATGTGATTGATGCAAGTAAGCCATCAGATAAAATCTTTAATGAAATTATTAAAGTTTTAAAAAATAAAGATATTCTCTAAAAAAAACATTAAAATTAAATTTTAATGTTTTTATTTATTTTTTAATTTAATTTTTTTACAATAGTTAGGATAATCAAACTCTCTATATTTTTCATCTTCTGTTATAACAACCATATTAGGTTTTTTGTTTATAATAAGTTTAAGTTTATCAATCACCTCTTGATATGTTATTGATTTATATAAATTTTCATAGTATTCATATTCTTTGTCGCCTAAAAGTGTGCCATATCTATCATAAGAACCATAATTTTTATCTGCCTGGTCATATATTCCAAGTTGGTCAAAATTAATATTACCTATAGTTCTAGTGATTTTTGTATCAAAACGATTTTGTGTTATTTCACTAAATATAGAATTAATAAATTCAGGATAAACATCTAAAATTTTATCTACATTACTTTCTGAACATTGAACATTAAAAGAAAAATATGTTGTATCTATATATTGATTATAACCGACCGAACAGCTATAGCACAGCTCATATTTTTGTCTAAAGAAGTTAAAGGCTGTTTCATTTAGTAAACCAGAAACTATTCTATTTACTGCCGCCACCCTTCTATCATAATAAATGGTTTTTTCAGCTGTCTTTTCCAGTTTATAATCTAAACTTATCAACCCTTTACCCTTTTCATAAGGTTTAGAATAATAATAATTTGGTCCTTTATCCCCAATATTATCAAGTCTTGAAAAACCCTTTTTCCCTTGTGCTTTTATTCTCGTTGAAATATATTTATCTACAAGTGTTTCTACTTCATTTTTTGAAATATTGCCAACAACATTTACTATTAAGTTTTCTTTATTAATATATGTTTTAATGAATTTTTTTATATCGCTAAGGGTTATCTTTGATATACTTTCTATACTTCCAGCGGCTGAATATTCATGATTCCTTATTTCTTTATTTTTTGCCTGCTCCTTATCAAGAATAAGCCCTAGAAGCCCAGAATTAGTGCGTCTTCTTGTGTTTATTTCATCACTTATAATTCTGAACTCTGATTCAAATTCTTTTTGTGAATAGATTAAACTATCAAATGCTTCTGTCATTATATCAACCGCACCATCAATTTCTTTGCTTGTTGCAGATGCAACAAAAGTCATCTCATAGGTTGATGTGTATGCATTAAAGTATTGATATTTTCTACGCAGTTCCGTTCTTTCATCTCTTGTATGTTTTTTTGTGGAAAATCCCATTAAAACATGTTCACAAAAGTGAGCTAGTCCTGACTTGCCTAAAGTATCATTATTAGAGCCTGCCTTAAAATGAAGTTCAAATATAACCCCTTTTATATTTGGTATATATTCACTTATTATTGTTATTCCGTCTTTACTTTTAAAAACTGTTTGTTCCATCACAACCCCTTAAAACTAGTTAGAAAAATCACAAGATAAATCTTGTGACATCTCTTTGTATAACGAATTATTCTTTGTCGCTATCATTTTTTAATTTTAAATTTGCTTTCTTTTGGAATTTTCCATCTTGTTTATAAACAACAAATTTTATATCCTGATTTTTGCTAAGTTCTTGAACCCTTGCAAGAGCTTCTTCTTTAGTTTTTTTACTATCAATAACTCTAGCGGCACCATCTTTCTTTATTTTCCACATTTTATCTTCTTTATCAAATACAACTCTATATACTGATTTTTTTGCCTTTTTTTCAGGTTCTTGTTCATTTTGAACTGTTTTTGTTTCCTCTTTTTCTGCTTTCTTGGCAGTAGTTTTCTTAGATTCAGTTTTTGATGATTCTACTGAAGTTTTTTCTGTAGATTTTGAAGCTGTGCTTTTAGTTTGCTTTGCTTTTTTTTCTTCACTATCTTTCACAGTTTCCTTTTCTTCTTTTGTAACTTCTTGTTTAGTTTCTTCTACTTTTTGCTCTTCTTGTTTTTTGTTCTCTTTTTCTTGAGCTTTTTTCTTTTTGCTAAATGGCCACATAATATTTTCTCCTTTATATAATTTTTAATCTAATTTTATTATAACATTATTATTTTGTTTTTTCAATATTTTTTATTTATTTTATAAATAAAATTTTTATTTTTTTATTTTTTATGCTATTATATCCTTAAAGGAGATTTTATGAAAAATATTGGAACTATTTCTTGGGGTATAAAAGCACCTATTATTAGACCAGGAGACGACCTTGTTGAAATCACTTGTGAAAGTGTTATGAAAGCCGTTAAAGAAGGGAAAATTAAGCTTAAAGATAAAGATATAGTGGCAGTTACCGAAGCTGTTGTTGCAAAAAGTCAGGGAAATTTTGCGACCGTTGATGATATTGCTAAAGATGTGCGTGAAAAAATGGGTGAAGGCACTATAGGTGTGATTTTCCCTATCCTTTCTAGAAACCGTTTCTCTAATATTTTAAAGGGTATCGCAAGAGGCTGTGATAACTTGATTATTCAGCTTTCCTATCCTTTTGATGAAGTTGGAAACCCACTTGTTTCTATAGATAGATTATATGAGCTTGGCATTACAAACTTTAACAAAACTTACACAGAAAAGCAATTTTATAAAATCGTTGGAAAGATTGAACACCCTTTCACTGGGCTTGATTATATAGATGTATATAAAAAAATCTGTGGTGAAAATTGTAAGATAATTCTTTCAAATGACCCTACAACTATCCTAAAATATACAAAAAAAGTTATTTCTGCTGATATTCACTCTCGCCACAGAAATAAAGCTTTGCTTTTAAAACGTGGAGCAAAAAAAGTTATAACTCTTGATGAAATCCTTAATCATTCTGTTAATGGAAGTGGTTTTAATGAAGAGTTCGGAGTGCTTGGCTCTAATCTTTCAACTGATGAAAAACTAAAACTTTTCCCTAGAGACACCAAAACCTTTGTTAGTAAATTACAAAAAAGACTTTGTGAAGTGAGTGGTGTTAAAATGGAATGTATGGTGTATGGCGATGGAGCATTTAAAGACCCTGTCGGCGGAATTTGGGAACTTGCTGACCCTGTTGTTTCACCTGCATACACAGGTGGACTTGAAGGAACACCTAATGAAATTAAATTGAAATATGTTGCTGACAATCAAATTGGAGAACTTAAAGGTAAAGAAGCGGAAGAAGCTATAAAAGATATAATCACTAAAAAAAGTAAAAACTTAAAAAATCAAAGTGTTTCGCTTGGCACTACTCCAAGACGTTATACCGACCTTCTTGGCTCTCTTTCTGATTTAACAAGTGGAAGTGGCGACAAGGGCACACCTATAGTTTTGATAACAGGTTATTTTGATAACTATGCTGATGAATAAAATTAAAAAATCCATAAAGTAAATTACCCTTTATGGATTTTTTATATAATTGAGATTTATTTTTTATGTCCACCCATCTGAATTTGATTCTGAAATTATTTCTTGGCGCAAGCGTATGTATTCTTCATAGTCGATAACACCATTTTGATATAAACTTTTTGCATCTTTAAGTCTTCGATATTGTTCTGATGAATTGTCTATACGATTATAGTAAATTGCTCCATAGTCTGAACCAATACCTACAAAATAGCCAACAAATGTTAATATAACAAAAATAAACCCACCGAAGAAAAACTGAAGTATTGAAATGCCAACTATTAGCCAAACATGCTCTATAAGTTCTTCTTGATTATATTTTGCAAAATTTTTTACTTTAAGACCGACAATAAAACCTATTATTCCAACCACTGAAACAATAATACAACTTACCAATATCTTAGTGCGATTTTCATCATAGTCATAAGATGAATCTTGGCGAAGTTCACCACTTCTGATAGCAAATACAATACCTAAAATTGCCATAGAAAGCACACAAAGTATACCAAAAACTACAGAAAGATAGCCAGACCATAAAAACCACTTATTTTTTGAATTACCATTTTTATAGCGTGCAAAAACAGAGCTTGTGTATTTATCATCAATCTGCTCATCGAACTCTAAATCTTCTGGTTTTATATTTCTAGGAATTGAATCTCTAAGTTCTTCCTTTGCCTCATCACTTAGCTTATACTTGTCTTCCATGATTTATATTATAGCATACTTTTTGCTATTTGTAAAGACAATACTTTTTTAAACTGTTTTTCTCTCTCCCCTAAATTTGCAAAGATTTGTTAATACTTCATATTCTGTGCTTTCTATTATTGGTGCTAAATCGCTTGCATTATCCATTATTAAAACACTGTCGCCTATTTTGCAATTTATATCTGTAACGTCCACCATAAAAGCGTCCATACAAATATTACCTGTTGAGTGCGCTTGTTTCCCATTTATTTTAACAATCAACCTATTAGATAATTTTCGTGGCAAGCCATCACCATATCCAAGCGGTATTGTTGCTATGGTGATATTCTTCTGGGCTGTGTAGCCACATAAATAGCCAACATGTTCGCCTTTACTTACCTGTTGAATATCAACTATTGTGCTTTCTATACTAAGCACCGGCTTTACAAATTCATTGCCATAACCATAGACTTCAAGTCCTACCCTAAACATATCAACATTAAGCTCTTCAAAGATACTTCGTCCGCCCCCTACATGTTTAATAGTGTGCCACTCTTCTGGGATAAGCTTAGCAAGTTTAAAAAATAGTTCTTTTTGTTTTTCTGTATAATCTCTATCTGTGGTAAGTGAAGAAAAATGTGTGTAAATACCTGTAAGAGGGGTATTTTTCTTTTTTAAATATGAAATTATTTTTGTAAGCTCTTTTTCACTTTTAATGCCATATCTATTCATACCTGTATTTAAACAAAGATGCATTTTAGGTGTTAATTGATATTTTTCTGCTATTTTTATCATTCTTTTAGCATCTAAATATGAAAATAAAGCAAAAGAAACATCATTTTGCATGCAAATTCTATAATCTTCGCATGCACCAAAGACTATTATATCCTTCTTTGTATATTTTCTTGCTAGCAAAGCTTCACTTTGATTTGATACACCAAAATAATCAATTTTATCGTTTAAAATTGAAATTATTTCTTTCATTCCATGCCCATAGGCATCTGCCTTTATCATAACACATATCTTGTGTCCTGCAATTTCTTGTATTTTTTCAACATTATGAATTAAATTTTTGCTATTTAAAAAAATTTTTGAAAACATAACATTATATATTCTAAAAAATTATTTTATGTTTAAAAATTTTTAGATTTTATAAATAATAGTTGACACAAAAAAGGTCTAGCAACCACACGCATGAAATGCGTGCAAAAACGCAGAATGCGTTTGGCAACTTTTGAATTTACTTCAAAAGTTGGGCTGCTAGACCTGTGGAATGACTGAATTATTTATCATAATAAAATCAATTATAATCTCTTTTTATAACTTTTTTATAATCTAAGTTAAACATATTGTGAGCCAAGTTTTATTGTTCCATTAATTCCATTTTCATAGATGATTTCAAGTTCTTCCTGACGTTTAAAAAACCTATTTGCATTTTTATTGAAATTTTCAATATCTTGGTCTGTTACATTATCGCCTACAATATAGATGTCAGTGATATTTAAACTATAAATATCTTCGGTAAACATTCCATTTAAGTGTGAAGCAAAGAAAGAATTTTTTATTTCTTCAGAGAAAATAGAAAATCCATACAATAAATTGGTATTTGAAGGGAGCCCATATACATCACATATTGTAGGAAGAACATCATAAGTGTTGCAGAATGTATCTATTATCTCACCTTCTCCTTGAGTAAGTTTAGGGCTATAGAGCATTAAAGGTATATTATAGGCAAAGGTTTCTTGAAAATCAGATTTTTCGATACCTTTAACTTTTAAACTTAAGTCATGATAATAGGCATTATGGTCAGCAAAAAGCAAAATTGATGTATCACTAGCTCTTCCACGTTCTTCAAGTTCTGATATAATATTTGCCACTGTGTGGTCAAGGTCTATGAAGGCTGCCTTATAATAATAAAAATGTTTATAGTCACTTTCATCAGTTGGAATTGTGAAAGGTGTGTTTTCTTCAACCCATACAGAATACTCTTCAAAATTTTCATCATAAATTTGATAATATTCTTCGTAATAAGGATTCCTGTATGTATAAGGTCCATGTGTTGAGATTGTTGCAAAGAAAGTTAAAAATCTATCGGTGTCTGGAATGATATAGTCCATTAAATTGGAAGAAAAATCTAAATCGGTAAACCATTTACCCCAGCCCTTTTGTTCTTGCTCGCCTGTGTAATCTTCAAGCATATACATATAATCAAAACCTAAACCACTTATATGAGTTACATCTCTATTATAAAAATCCCCTGTATTTTGGTGCACGTAGGTTGTGACAGTTTCTTCATCACTTGATGTTGCTTTAAATAATTTTGGAAGAGCATAATCAAAGTTATAGCCATTTTCTAATGCTTCTGTGATAGAAATGTTTCTTGGTGTTGAACCATTAAGAACTATACCTTCGCTATTATTTGTTCTATTTCTTGCATGAAAACCTGTGAAGGATATTGAATTATTGCCACTTGCAATAGAATATAGAGTTGGGGTATTGAATGGGTCTATCGCATACCAATCCATGCTTTCGCACAAAATTACGATTAAATTATCTCCATATAATGGAGCATCTGGATTTTCCGCTTGATAACCTTCATCTATAAAATTTTGATAAAAATCTTTCTCATTATTATCTGCTTCATTATGAAAAATCAAATTAAGCACACTCTTTGTGTAGAACCCATAGTTTCCAAATTTTTCAAAAGCATCAAGCTTAAATTGAAAGTTATTCCATAAATATTTATCACTGCTTTCAATTTCTGACTGCCCAGGTTCTGTGTCGGCAAGTGTGTGCTCTTGTAGTCCAAATAAACCAAGACCCATGGACCAACATAGCACTGTAGTTGCAAGAACTATAACAGGCATAGAAAAGTTTTTTATTGTGACTGTTTTTTTGTTCTTTTTTACTAGAATAACCCCAGTTACAACTATAACAACATAAATTGCAAAGTTTAAAAATACTCCACCCCAGTCTATTACATCTGCAGTTATAGCTGAAGTAGCCTCACCGCCTAAATAAAATAAATCAAAAGATAAAATATCGCCAAAGATATTATACATTGTTGAGTTTGCAATATTTAAAGCACATTGTATAAACAATAAAAGGTAGTATAGAATTTGCATAGCTATTTTGTTATGCACAACATAAATTAAGCCTGCAAGCATTAAAATAATTGCAAAGTCAAATAAAAAATATGATGGAAAAACCATTAACGAGCCTTCTGTATTTCTAAAGCCTAGATATAAAAAGTTAGCCATTTCAAAAATGATGGCAAAAAATATAAATAATGCAGGAAAAATAAAATTATTTGTTGATATTTCTTTCTCTTTGATTTTCATACTCACCTTTAGTTTATCCATTTTATCTTCTAACTTACAATATAGCACTTATTATATTACAATTTGCTATAAAAGTAAATAAAAAAATATAAATATATAAAATATTTATACAAAAAATAAAATAAAAAAAACGTTCTTGTATATAACCTTATAAAAACGTTTTTTTTATTTTTAAATTAAATTAAACAAAGTGGAACTATTATTCCGGCAATAACAATAAGCAAGCAAATAACATAAAGCACTTTCCAAACAACTTGCTTTGACCTTACATAACGCCATGCTAAAATTGCAACAATAACTATCATTATTGCGGTTGCAATACCTTGTAAAGCTTTTATTGCAGTGTTAAGTGAGTTTGCATTAATTGCAGACAAAATAAGTGATACTGCATATAAAACTGTTACGGCTACTATTGTCCAGAATGATATTTTATTAAGTCCCCAAAAATTGCTCTTCTTTGAACTTGATGATGAGCTTGAACTCTTTGAAGATGATGATTTCTTAGTTGCCATTTATTTATCCTCCTAGCATGCATTATACTATTATTTATTTTAGTTGTCAATTTATTGTTATATTTTCTTATTAAATTTTTTAAAATATTATTTTTAAGGCTCTTTTTTTATCTCAATTATTTTGTCACTATACATTATTAAATATGGTATGTATTCTTCCCATCTATAACTTCTTATCGGCATGGGGCGATGATTAGAAAAATATAATACTAGAGCAGGTTTTATTCCATTATAATTATCAACAAATCGGTAGCCAACAAGCCTACCAGACATAATTAGTTTTTTAATTTCAGCATGATAATTATAATAACTCATAATAAAATAGTATTGTTTAATTTTCAAAAAATATTAATTAAATAGCATTTTCCCCTAACCTAAAGCAATATCCAAAACCATCATAAGCACAAAACCAACTATAAAACCACACGGGCCAATATTCCCTGAGTGTGAATTTTTAGCATCTGGCAAAAGTTCTTCTGCAACCACAAAAAGCATTGCTCCTGCTGAAAAAGATAGAAGCCAAGGCATCAAATTTGATAAAACCTTCGCTAGATAAATTCCAACCACAGCCATAACAGGCTCAACAAGGCCACTGAAAGTGCCAAAGAAAAATGCCTTTTTACTTGAACCAAGTTGTTCTTTCATTGGAAGACTGATTGCCACCCCCTCGGGTAAATTTTGAAGACCTATACCAATAGCAAGCCATAAAGCCGAGTAAAAAGCAGATGTATCCCCTAAGATAAAGGCATTTCCAAAAGCAAGCCCAACTGCCAATCCTTCTGGAATATTATGCAACGTGACAGCAAGAAAAAGTTTCGTCGATTTGCTTAGTCCATGCTTCTTTTGAAAAAATTCTTTATTTTGAATATCATTTTTTTCTTTTTTTAAAAAATATGGTATAATTTTATCCATTATAATCAAAAACAAACACCCTAAAATTATACCAATAGCCGCTGGTAAAAAATTAAGTTTGCCCATTTGTGAAGATTGTTCAATAGAGGGTAATAGCAGTGACCAAACAGAAGCCGCTATCATAACACCTGAAGCGAAGCCTAAAAATAGACTTTTTAGCTTTTCGCTTACCCTTCTTCTAAACAAAAACACAACTGTAGAACCTAAGGTTGTCATTAAAAATATAAAAGATATACCTAAAATCGTCAGTGTTAAACCATTCACTTTTTATCCTTTTCGCACTTCCCCCATTATCAATATAAAATATTTTAGATAAAAGTGTGAAAAATTTTTAAATTTGAGAAATTTAATTGCAATTTTATCTTTAAAACCTTTTTTATAAAAAAACTTACACAAAAATTATTGTGTAAGCTTTTTTAAATATTTTATATTTCTATTTTATTGTAGTTTAATAAACTTATTTTTCAGATTTTGAAGCTTCATAAAATTTCTTCTGAGCATTAATTGCTTTTACTATACTGTTGATAACCTTATTTTTATTAAGCCACCAATCACGACTCCATACCCTTATAATTTTCCAACCACGAGATTCAAGAAATTTATTGCGGTATACGTCGCGTTCCATAATTGAATCACTGCTTTTGAATGCTGCATAGTCACATTCTATACCTAAAAGGTATCTATCAATATTCTTGTCATAAACGGCAAGTGAAAGTTTATAATCTGTGCTACCTAAGTTTGTTTCAACGCTATAACCAAGCTTTGTAAGCTCATCTTTTATATATTTCTCAAGATTATTTTCAACAATAACATCATTTGTTTCTGGCAAGGCAGGTTTAAAACTATTTAAAACATATTCTGCTTCCTTATATTTCTTGTTGGATATTGCTCTAACATATTTAAGATAACTCTTAAAAATCTTAGGTCCCGCATTCTTTGTGCCTTCAACAGCAAGTTCTTCTGGTTCTATACTTGTGACGACATATATTTTCTCTTTTGCACGAGTGATTGCAACGTTAAGTCTATTTTCGCCACCTTCAACTGAAAGTGGACCAAAGTGAGCAACAACCTTGCCATACTCATTTCTTGCATAACCTATTGAAAAAATGATTATATCACGTTCATCACCTTGAACATTTTCAAGATTTTTAATAAATATTGATGTGTCTTCCCCATTTTCCTTTCTATTTTGCTCTCTGATGTATGCATCGCGGAAAGCGGTGTCTTTATGACATTCTTTATCTATAGCATCTTCTATAGCATTTTCTTGCTCTGTATTAAATGTTATAATACCAATAGAACTTTTATTTCTCTTATTTTTTATTAGTTTTTTAAGTAGTGTTACAATAGCCTGAGCCTCTTCCTCATTGTGGCGATTAATCCACTTGCCATTGACCTTTATTCTTTCAATTGGTTTATTGCCAACATTTTTTGATATATTAGGTGCAATTTGAAGTTTACCATCATAGAAGGCATAGTTTGAGAAGTTTATAAGCTCTTCATTTTTACTTCTATAGTGATATGTTAGGTTTGTGCTTGTATAACGAGAAGTTGCAAGGTCTAGTAAACTTTCAACTTCGAGAGCTGCCTGTGTTGCAAGGTCAATATCGTCATCACTATCATTGCCAAGGTATCTTTTCATAAAGGTTGCTGTTGGGCGGAGCTGTTTAGAGTCCCCTGCGACAACAATAAATTTTCCCCTATATATTGTTGGAAGTGTGTTTTCTATAAATACCTGACTGGCTTCATCAAATAAAATTATATCAAACATATTCCGTTTAAGAGGAAATATTGTTGAAACACTCTCTGGTGATAAAAGCCAACATGGGAATAATTTAAGAAGATAATCTCCATAAAGTTCCATCATCTTACGAACTGGCATAAGTGCCTGTTGTTTTGTGATTTGATATAGATAATTTTTATTATCAGGGTCGCTATTAAAATGTTCCACATAATCACTTTTAAACTTATCAATTGCTATTTCGCTTGATATACGTTTTTCATCTGCTTTTAAAGACATAATTCTGTTACGTATATTCTCAAAATCAATAATCTTTGAAAGTTTTTCTTTGTTAAGTTCTTCATAGGTTACTGCTTCATGATATATTCTTATCTCTAATATTCTGCCAACAATATCTTGAAATTGCCTTAAATTCTTAGAATTTGTAAAGGCAAAGTTAAGAATGGTTTTTTCATCATCTGTAAGCCCCTGAAGTGAAACATTAACATCACGAATTTCAACATAATCATCAAGAGCATTCAATAGTAACTTTAAGAAAATTGTGTTGCCGTTGACAATATTATCAACAGTCATTAGGTATCCTTTTCTATCAAGAACTTTCTCAAGTAAAGAATAATTGCTTATATAATTTTTTATATCATTTAAAGTGCTTTCAAATTGAGATGCAATCTCTTTTTCCTTCTTGTTTAAGTTATATTTAACAAATGGATAAGCTGGGAATAGAACTTTTGACCAATTTAATGCTTTATGCAACTTTGGATAGTCTATTTTTGAAATCATTTTTACAAGCGGTTTGGTGTTTTTGCTGTCTTCTATATCATTTTCAAGCATATATACCATAAGTTGTCTTGCATGTGGGTGTTTTGCTGTGTCAAAAGGTATAATTGTTTTTTGAATAAGTCCATTTAGATAAGTTTTCATCTGATTGATAACATGAATATCAACATCTGCCCTGATATGGTCAATAAGTGGATTTGTCTTCTTTAGTTGTATATATCTATAATAAAGTGCTGCCTTATTCTTCTCTTTTATAACTCTGATTGTTTGATAAAGATGTTTGTAGTCCATCTTCATTATTTCATGATTTTTTAGCATAAGTTTATAAAGCACATAGTCGTTGCTTGTTTTGCCAATTCTAGCAGAATTTGCATACATCTCTTGCAGTGTTAGCCCAAATGGAGTTTTTGTGAAAAGTGTGTCTGATATAACCTGCAATTCTTCCACTTCTTTTTGAATATTTTTCTCGACAATGGCATACTCATCATTTTCTTCTCTGGCATGATATGAACCCATTAAGGCTTGATGCATTTTATTGCAACGTTCATAAAATTCCACCTTATTCTTTTCTGCATCTGTTATAAACATACATTTTGAATTTAAGGTTTTAAGACGGTTAAATACAACGTCGAGCGCAGCCTTTTTTTGAGATACAACAAGCACTCTTTTATTTTTACAAAGTGCATCAGAGATGATATTAACAATAGTTTGTGATTTACCTGTTCCTGGTGGACCATATATGACCAAATTGCCAGATTGGTTAAGTTTTGCAATCGCATTTTCTTGAGCATAGTCAAGGTCGTTTATTGTATATACCCTAGGGTCAATCTTTTTAAGTTTCTTGCTTTGCTTGCCTTGAAGAAGCTGGTCAATCGCTTCGCTTGTTAATCTCTTCTTCTCGAGAAGAGAGTAATCATTATATATTGCGTTTGCAAGTGGAAATCTTCCTATAACACAAGTATTAACAATTTTTAAACCATCATCTTTAAAAGATGGTTCTTTTATGCTATCAAACCTAACAAGACCTTTATTTGCTTTTTTAAAGTCGTAATCAAACTTAAAGCCGTAAGCTGAAAGATAATCAAGAACATCTGCTATATTTTTTAATTTATAATCAACAAGGTTATCAAACTCTGTAATAAGCCCCTCATAATTAATGCGATGTTCTTTAGCATAAGCAAGTAAAAGCACCTTATTAATTTGAATAAGCTCATCATGTTTTGCCTCTATTGATACCGTTTGGTCATCTTCAATATTGATTGTGACAGGGAAAAGTATAAGTGGACCTTTGATTTGAATATCTTTGCTAAGTTGCCCTACAACAAAAGGATAGCCAATAAACATTTCATATCGGCCTGTTTCTTTTGCGAACTCTTCAATCTCTCTCTTCAAAGCCTTAAGCTGGTTTACTTGTGAAAGCAGAAGCTTTTTCATTTCTTCCTTCTTTACCCTTTCACGACGAAGGTTCTCACTTCTCTGTTCTTCAGTTGACATTCCTTTTGTGTCTACAAAAGAAGCTTTAATCTTTGTTTCAAGATTAAAATTTTTTGCAAGTCGTTGCTTTGTATCTTTTCTTATTAATGCATAGCTTGAACGTTTGCCCTTCCAAAGAAATGTAAGAAATTCATCAAGTTCGTCAGCATCATCTCCTATTACCGCACCAATATCATAGGCATATTTTTTGCTTAGATTTTTTGAATACAAACTTCGGTTTTTTCCGCTTATTTCTATAAGTCTTTCTTTATAATATGTATAAATTGATTTCATGCTTCTCTTCCTGTTTCCGTAAATTTTTATATATATATATTTTAACAAAAAAAATAAATATTTCAATATAAAAGCTAAATTTATTTTAATTATTTTTAAATTATTTTTCAACAAATTTTTTTATAAAAGTTTGTCGATGTATTTCACAGCTTCCATACTTTTTTAATGCTTCAATATGTTCCTTTGTTCCATAGCCATTATTTTTTGCAAAATTATATTCAGGATATATATTTGATAATTCTTTCATAAGTCTATCTCTATGCACTTTAGCGAGAATTGAAGCGGCTGCAATGTTATAACTGAGAGCATCACCATGGATTATATTTTCTTGTGGCAAATTAGTTTCTATTTTTACAGCATCAATTAAAACTATTTCAGGTGTTACAGATAAATTCTCAAGTGCTTTTTTCATTCCAAGTTTCGTGGCATTTAATATATTTATATCATCTATTATTTTTTCATCTATCTCAACTACTTTATAAGAAAGTGCAATAGAAACTATCTTTTCGTAAAGCTCTTCTCTTTTTTTCTGGCTAAGTTTTTTGCCGTCGTCTATTCCTTCTATAATTTTTTCGTCGCTTAGTGGCATTATAACACAAGCACACACAACAGGACCTGCAAGTGGTCCTCGCCCTGCTTCGTCAATTCCTGCTATAATTTTCCCCTGATATTTTCTTTCGTAGTCTAGCATTTTTCACCTTTTTAAAATTATAACAAATTTACATTATCTTAACAAACTTATATAAGAAAATATTTTTAAGTTGTAAAAATTTATTGCATATTTAGAAAATTTATGATATAATACAAAGGCAGAGTTTGAAAAAGAAATTTATCAGTTATTTAAGTTTTTATTATAGATTTAGAAATTTAATTTATAGCTAACTATCATAATTTGTTTTCAAATTCTTCATACCTTCTTTTATTTTTTTTCTGCGCCGCTAGCTCAGCTGGATAGAGCGTTCGTCTACGGAACGAAAGGTCAGGGGTTCGAATCCCTTGCGGCGCACCATCTTGACTGCGTCTTGCAGTCTTTTTTTTAGGGATTCGAACCAAGGTTCGCCCGTCCCGGCGGGGTGAAAATCTCTTTCACCCGTCTTTGGCTAAAAACTTGGACACCGCCAAGTTTTCTTTACGCGTCGACCCCTTGCGGCGCACCATCTTGACTGCGTCTTGCAGTCTTTTACAAAAAAATAATTCCATCATTTTTTATCGGAATTATTTTTTTATTCATTAAAATTATTTTTTATATGACTTTATTCTCTTATATTTAAAAAATTTAAAATTTATTTAATTACTTTTTAAAAATTTTATATTTGTTATCCTTTTTTTTAAAAAAATACTCTTAAACTTCATTTTTATTCTGCATTTCCATACTTGCTTTTATTCTATCCTTATAATCTTTTGCATAATGTGAAATAGCTTTTTCAAATTCTTGTTCGTTTATTTTGCCAGCCCTAAACAGCTCTAGTTCTTTGCAAGCGAGAAGTCCATTTTGTTTTTCAAATTCCTTTACAAGAATAGAACACTCAAGCAAAGAGTCAAATGTTCCTGTATCCAAATACTTACACTCATCAGGAAGTATGCATACCTTCGCTTTTTCACTTTTAACATAATCTTGAATAACATCTGTAAATTCATATTCACCGCGTGGAGATTTTTGCAGTGTCTCAATCTTTTTCATTGCCATATTATCACAAATGTATAACCCAACTGCAGCATAATTTGTTTTTGGTTTTGAAGGTTTTTCTTCTATGCCAATAATTTTATAATCTTGAGAAAATTCTACAACTCCAAAACGTTGTGGGTCTGATACCTGTTTTGCAAAAAGCGTCATACCTTGATTTTCTTTTATCGCTTGTTTTAATAGGCTACCCATATCTTTCATAACAAAAATATTATCACCAAAGAGCAATACAAAATCGTCATCTTTTACAAATTTCTTTGCATACTTAATGGCATTTGCTGTTCCTAGTGCCTGTTTTTGAATATAAAGTTTAACCTTCCCTTTATAAATTTCGTTATCAAACAACTCTTTAAAAGTTTTATAATCTTTCTTATTGCATACTATTGCTATATCCTCTATCCCTGCCCCAAATAATAGTGATATGCCATAGTCAATCATTGGCTTGTCATATATTGGAACTAGCACTTTCCCATAACAATCTGTGATTGGTTTTAATCGTGTTGCATTTCCTGCTGTTAAAATAATTGCTTTCATAATACTATATCTCCTATTTGATATTATTCTAGCATGAAATATATTTTTTTAAAAATAAAAGAACGATTTTATAAATTATTTTTCTTTATTTTTATTTGTGAAATAAATTTTTTTATGGTATATATATAATAACAGCTTAATTAAGTGAGGTTTTATGAAATATATTTGCAAAATTTGTGGTTTTATTTATGACGACAATAAAGAAAAAGTGCCATTTGAAAAATTACCTGATGATTGGGTTTGCCCTGTATGCGGTGCACCAAAAGCATTGTTTGAAGTGCTTGAAGAAAATGACAAGGCAAAAAAAGATGTTGCCGAAAAGATTGAAATCAAAGAAAATGATGATATGCAAAAGTTATCTATTGCTGAAATGTCAGCACTATGTTCAAATCTTGCAAGAGGTTGTGAAAAACAATACAAGTTTGAAGAAATGGAACTTTTTAACACCCTTGCCGATTATTTTTCTTCAATTGCACCTGCCGAACAAAATGCAAGTGTTGAAAACATCACAAAGCTTATAAATGCTGACCTTGAAAGTGGATTTAGCGATGTTGATGAAAATGCAAAAAATGCAAACGACCGTGGAGCACTTAGAGTTAAGGTTTGGAGTGAAAAAGTGACAAATATGCTTAAAAGCATACTTGAACGATACCAAAAAGAAGGCGATAATTTTCTGAAGGATACAAATGTTTGGGTTTGCACTATCTGTGGCTTTGTCTATATTGGAGATAAACCACCAGAAATTTGCCCTGTTTGCAAAGTGCCGAACTGGAAATTTGAAAAGATTAAAGGGAGGGCTTAATATGAAAAAGTTTGTAGCTGTTAGAAATTTAAGACTTTGCACTAAGGATTGTTTATGTTTGTATGTTTGCCCTTATGGAGCAACTGACACAGAAAATAGTGTGATTGACGTTGAAAAATGTGTTGGCTGTGGTGTTTGTGCCAAAGCCTGCCCTAGCAAAGCAATTTCGATGGTGCCAATTGAACTTCCACCACAACAGAAAAAAAATGAAAAAGTTGTAAATTCACTTAACAAACTTGTTAAAAATAAAGTTAAAGTGGAAAATATGGCAAAACAGATAGCAGAAAATACCGATAATGATAATCTATATAGACTTATGAAAGCTTTTGAAAAATCTAGTAGGTTTATGGCAGAGGACCTTATAAGAGAAGCCGGATATATGCTTCCACAAAGCAAAAATACACACGATTTTCTTAAAAGTATGATAGACAATCCGCCTAGCAGCAATTTCCCTATTGAAGTTGCAAATAAAATACTTGAAAAACTGCCTTGCAATGAGGAAAACACAGAAGAAAATGTTGATTTAAATAAAAAGGAGAAAAATATGAAAAAATATAAATGTAAAATTTGTGGAGAAATTTTTGAAGTTGAAGATGGAAAGGAACCTGTTTGCCCAGTATGCAAGGCGACAGGCAATAATTTAGAACTTATTGAAGAAAAAAAGATAAATAAATATGCAGGAACTGAAACAGAAAAGAATCTTCAAACTGCTTTCGCTGGTGAAAGCCAAGCAAGAAATAAATACACTTTCTTCTCTTCTGTTGCAAAAAAAGAGGGCTATGAACAAATTGCCGCACTATTTTTAAAAACCGCTGAAAACGAAAAAGAACATGCAAAAATGTGGTTCAAAGAACTTAATGGAATTGGTGATACTGCTGAAAATCTTGAAGCGGCTGCCGATGATGAAAACTATGAATGGACTGATATGTATGATGGTTTTGCAAAGACAGCTGAAAAAGAAGGCTTCCCTGAACTTGCAGCAAAATTCCGTCTTGTTGCAGCCATCGAAAAACATCACGAAGAACGATACCGTGCACTTCTAAGAAATGTTGAACTGAAACAAGTGTTTGAAAAATCAGAAGTAAAAATTTGGGAATGTAGAAATTGTGGACATATTGTTGTTGGAACAAAAGCTCCTGAAATTTGCCCTGCCTGCAATCACCCTCAAAGTTTCTTTGAAGTATGTGCAGAAAACTATTAAAATTATATGAAATTCCTTACAAACTTTAGATGGACTTAAATGTCCATCTTTTTTATAGTTTTTTATTTTTTATAACAAAAAATAAAGGGGCGAGTTTGCAAAAAAACTCAACAGAGTTTTTTTAGGCAAAACCTGTTTTGCCTTTAAAAGTTAAATGCTACCAGCATTTAACTTTTGCAAACTCGCCCACTCCATATCCCTCCGCTTATATATTGTTTATGAAAATATATTTTTGATTTAAAATTTATCATTAAAATTTGCCTTTTTTTTAAATTTTAAATGTATATTCTTTAAATAATCTATTAAAAAAAGAAGATTGGTTGAATCTTCTTTTTTATAAATTTAAAATTTTAATTTATAACCAAGCAGAAGGACAAATTCGATTATTTTTAAACCAATCAGTGTCTTTAAGTTTAAGGTCGCTATCACTAAACTCAAGTTTTATAGTATTGCCAGAAACAATAAAAACTATATTGCCATTCATTGGTTTAACCGTGCCGAGAGATGAAAAGTCGCTTTTATCAACATAATTATCTACCATAGATGTGACATAAACATTATCTGTGTATGGTGCAACATTATCAATAAACTCCTGTGTTGGAAATTGGTTTTCAGAGGTATCAGTATATTCGCTTGTTCCGGCACAGCAGCACACAAATACATATTCTGGAGTGATTGTTTCCATAAGCATAGGACAGCTTGAAGTTTTTGAGCCATGATGCCCTGCCTTATAAAGCACACAGTGTGGAAGTCCGCCATGATTTTCGGCATAATATTCAACAAGTCTTTCTTCACCACGTTCTTCAAGGTCTCCTGTGAAAAGATAGTGATTATCACCTTGATTTATCATAACACATACTGAGTAATCATTCTCTCCTGAAGACTGAGTGTTTTCGTAATAATAGTTATATAAAATTTCAAGTTCAACATCATTTGAGAGTTGAATAATTCGGCTTGCTCCATTTTCGTTATTATAACATTCAAGTGCCGTCCAGTGATTTGCACCATCTGCTATTTCTTGCTCGCGAGCTTCATAGTATTTACCAACAACAGTTCTTTCTGTTGCTGTGCTGTTTGTAAGTGGGAAATCTATAATATTTTCCACTTTATAATAATCAAATATTCCTACCCTTCCGGCTTCGCTATAGAAAGCAGAAATATGGTCTTCATGACCGTGGGTTGCAATTACATATTCGAGAGTGTTGTCGATGACATATTTGTCAACGTAGCTTATAATTGTTGAAGCTGAATCATTGCGAGAACCTGCATCAATCAATATATCATTTTCTCCACATTTTATATAAACACTATCGCCTGTATACTTATTCCCAAGTTGCAAAAAATGTATTGATAAATCACCACTTATAAAGGTTTCTGTTAAAGGCTTATTTATAATAAAAACATTAACAGCAAAACCACCAACAAAACCAATTGCAAGTATAATTATGACAAGGAATAATCCACCTATCCACTTAAATACTTTCATCATTCGCCTCGCTTTCGGCTTCTATAACTATCACTCTATAACGTTCTATACCGCGGTATCTTATATCATCAACTGTATATTTTATGTAGTATGTTCCTTCAGTAGTATAATCAATATTTGGTTCACTTACTATCTTTGAAGAAACATCTCTGCCAAAAGAAATAGCTCTTGCACCTTCATCTTGGTAAGTTTCGCCTAAACTTAATGTGATGGTTTGAGCTCCGATAACCTCAAAAACATCGTTGCGTGTGATATAATTTGCCGTAAAAAAACCTGCCACAGCCCCTAGAGCTATTAACACAATAATTACAAATAAACCTATCCTTTTCTTTTTTGTTTTTCCTTTTGCCATTTTTCCCCTTAAAACTTAATTACTCCATACTCCATGAAGATTGCATATTGAATAAACTTTTTCTAAGCTTTCATCTGCTGCAAGTGAAAAAGTTGTTTCTGGCTTATCACCTGGGATAAACTCTCTTACATAGTAACCCTTATCCGTTAAAATAATTATATGTGAAATATAATGTTCTGTTGTCATTGGGTGTTCAACTTCTCCAACTTTTACAGTTATAACATTGTTTTCTTGCTTTACAACTGGAACATGTTTTTCCACCGCTGCATCAACGGAATTAACGTTGATTTCTTGCATCATCTGCCCGCAACAAAAGACAGGAACTTTTTTATCTACAAGTTTTATTACAACATTTCCACATACATTACATCTTAAAAAAACTAATTTTTTCATACTTTCTCCTTTTAAATAAATACAAACTTCACAAGTAAAAATTATATGTTTTGTTTAATGTTTGCTTAGACTAATTATACCATACAGGGAATAAATTGGCAAAATGATTTTATAAAAAACCATCTTACTTTTTTATTTGACAAATTGTATTATATATATCATAATATACTTAAGGAGTTGTTTATGGAAGAAAAGAAAAAAACAAAACGCATAAGTGGATTTTGGATTGCAAGAATAATCGCAATACTTTTGCTTGCTGGTGGGCTTTGTATGATTATAATAAATTCAGTCAATAGTGAAGAGTCGCCTGCACTGATTATATGTGGTTGTTTTTGCATTCCTATTGGATTTATGGTGCTGATATTTAGTTTACTTCCAGCTATACAAAAAGGCATGATAAAACTTAATAAACATATTGTGGAAGAAAATAAAGAAGATTTGCAAGACTTATCTACAGCGCAAAGCGAAATCTTGAGTGAAGGAGTGAAAAATTTATCTAAAGCTGCCACAGAAGGAGTTCAAGATGCTAAGGATAAAAAGTTTTGTATGTATTGTGGCAAACAAATAAATAATGATAGCAAATTCTGTTCATACTGCGGAAAAGAACAAAAATAAATATAAAGAATATAAAAAAAATTTTTAAAATAGGGTTTTCTAACCCTATTTTTATATTTCTATTGCCTTATTAATATTATCTGGCACTTCTCTATGTTGCAACTTTGTTGCTTTTAATATAAATTGGCAAGTGATAATTTTTTGCCTTTTTAAGGTAAAAATATGGTTATTTAATTTATAAGTTAAATCACTAGTATTATATTTGCAGGTATTACAGCTACTATACAGGTGCTCTTTGTATGGGCAATGTTTAAAATACATAAGTTCTGGATAATAATCTTCTAAGCAATATAAATTCACTCCACTATTTTTTATAGTTTCTATATCAAAATCTTCTTTTGATAAAACTATGTTTTTATAGCCTTGCTCTGCATAATATTTAACCACATAACTATTAAACACATTCATATTGCTTCCTATAATTATCTTTGATTTTTCACAAAACTCTAGTGCATAATAATTATTTGCAACAATTCCCCAATTTTTGCAATAAGATATTATATTTTTAAGGACAGTTATCTCATTTTCAACCGCCATAACAGGAAGAGAAAGATAAACTTCTAAATTTTTATATTTTTCATAAAGTTCTTTTATAGTATTTAAAGTGAAATTATAAGGTTTATAAATTAATAAATAATCATTTATATTATCAATATTATCTAGTTTATTAAAATTATCAAAAATTAAAATATTTTTATTTTTATTATTTTTATCAATTATTTCTATATTTTTTTCAATATATTTTGATTTTTCATTTAATTTATTTATTTTATTATAATTTTCTATTATTTTATTTTTTAATTTTTCAAGTCCAACTCTTCGCAACTCATTTAATTGTGATTTTGTAAGAAAAATATCTTCTATATCCAACTTTAAAGAATTTAGAGCAAAATAAACCCCCATTTTTGAAAGCTGTTCAAAACAATCATTATAAGTTAAAGGTGATGTTTTGGCTTGAGGTGCTAAAAATTCACTTTCAATTATGATATTAGAGCCACTAGCGGAGAGTTTTAATTTGACCTTTTCTCCGACCTTTGCAACAAGTAAAGCATCTACTTTTATTTTCTTTGTTTTATCTAAATATTTTTTTTCAAAATCACTATCAACAACTAATCTTACTTCGCTTTGCTCTGGTATATTAGTGGTTGTTGTTGCAAGATATAGCTTATCTGATAGTTTTTTTATATCAACCAAAGTGATTATCCCTTGTTCCATGTTATCCTTAAAAAACTTAACGACATCTCCACGTTCTAGTTTATGACCGGACTGAATAGTTATTTCATTAAATTTTTTACCCTTTTTAAATGTAATCACCTTCCCAATTTCTATACCTATATGATTTTGTGCATAAGGATATATAATTTTCTCATCTAAAAAATAACCGTTTATAAAATTTCCACGATTATATACCTTCATTAGCGAATTTATATCATCACTTGTATATTTAAAGTTATTATCAATCGCCCTTCGGTATATGTTTGTTGAAACTGCAACATAAGCCTCTCGCCTTGCCCTGCCTTCTATTTTAAAACTTGAAACACCGCACTGCGCAAGTTGTTTTAAAGTTTTTAGCATACAAAAATCTTTTGTGCTTAAAAGATAACCCTGCTTGTTTTTATTATTATTCTCAAGTTCATATTTAAGGCGACAAAATTGTTTACACTTTCCCCTATTGCCACTGCTATTTGCAAGCAAAGAGCATAGGTAACAATTCCCTGAAAATGCAACACAAAGTGCACCTTGCACAAAATATTCAATCTCAATATTTGAATTTTGGCTTATTCGATTTATTTCGCTCAGTGGTGTTTCCCTTGCAAGCACAACTCTAGAAAAACCTAACCTTTCTATGGCTTTGACCCCTTCTATATTTTCAATACCCATCTGTGTGCTTGCATGAAGTTCAATATTTGGAAAATGCCATCTTAAAAAATAGCAAAGCCCTATATCTTGAACAATAAAAGCATCAACACCGACATCTAGTGCAAATTTAACATTTTTTAGAACTTCTTCAAATTCGCTATCTTTAATTAATGTATTTAATGTTAAATAAACCTTAGTATTATAAAGATGAGCAAATTCTACGGCATCTTTCAAGTTATCTATGGTGAAGTTTTCTATATTTCCCCTTGCGCTATAGCTATTTAAACCTAAATAAACAGCATTTGCACCATTATATACTGCACATTTTAAACTTTCAAAATTCCCAGCCGGTGATAATAATTCTAAATTTTTCATATATACTATAATAAAACATTTAATATATTTTTTCAAGTAATCAAAGATAGTTATCAATTTTAATTGACAAAATAATCTTTTA
This sequence comes from uncultured Clostridia bacterium, assembly GCA_944351415.1. Taxonomy (GTDB): domain Bacteria; phylum Bacillota; class Clostridia; order Christensenellales; family UBA1242; genus Caccovivens. Next base: position 39,554 of record CALVPQ010000004.1, read on the forward strand.
ATGCTATTCTTTTTATAGTATAGGAGGGAAAATATGAAAAAATCTTTAAAAGCTTTAGCTCTTGGTCTTGCCATTGTTCCTTGCGCACTTGTGATGACAGCTTGTGGCGGAGATGGTGAAATTAAAATTGATACCCAGGGCAATTACATTAAAGCGGAAACAACCGAGTATGCAAATGTTCTTACAGACCTTCAAGATAGAGGACTTTCTGTTGAAGATATTGCACGCGGTGCTAGACTTACGTTAGATGTTGATGCTGATATTAATATGGCTGGGTCAATAATGAATGTTGCTATATCATCTAATAACTACTTTAAAAATAATTCAGAAAATGGTGCTTTAGACATTTCAAAGTTCGATGTATTAAGTGAAAATGAAATTGCATTAGATTTGCCTTATTTAGAAGAACCAATATCTGGCAGTGGTATGGCTAATATGTATATGACTGGTGGAACATTATTTGCTGACCTTACTGGGGTTGAAGATGTTTTTACAGATATTGATTTAGACTTGCCAAGCTTTAAATTTAGCCAAAGCTTACTAGAAGGAGAAACAGGTGGCGAAACAACAACACCTGAAGACTCTACAACTGAAACACCTAGTTTCAATCTTGTAGACTTGCTTGAATTTTTCCCTGAAACATCTTATGGCGAAGGATTCTTAATTGAGACAAGCGAAGATGGAGAAGATTATAAAGTTAGAGTTACTCTTAATGGAACTTATATGACAAGTTATATTAATGGTATGCTTTCTCAAGATGAGGCAGAACCAGATATAGTATTTAACTCAATTGGTGATATTGTTATTTATGCAGTTTGTGATGCTGACGGACTTGTTGGATTAAATGTTACAGGTAGTGTTGATGTTACAATAAATATTACCTATGCTGAGGACCAACCTGCTATTCCTATTACAATTTCTGGTGATATGGAACTTAGCATGACTGGATATGATGGAAATGTTGATTTCCCAAATGGTCTTAACGCAGAAAACTACCCTGTTTTAGATGAAACAGAAGGTGGAATTTCAGTTCAATAAACTTAAAATTAAACCTATAACATGGACAAAAACGTCCATGTTTTTTATTGATATATCCCTTTATATTTTATGCTTTTTTACTGGTATATCCTTTAATATTCTATGTTTTTATTGATATGCCATTTGTATGCTGTGTTTTCTATTGGTATGTTCTTTGATAATCTATATTTTTTATTGATATATCTCTTAATATAATAAAAAATTGGTAACTTTGGTATTAAAAAATTAAAAATGGGGAAACTCTTTTTTGGAGGAATTATTTATGAATTTTAACCCTTTTTTAGTTAAGCCGAAAAAAATTGAAAACATAGTTATGAATTTTAAAATGCTTGCACCAAAACCTTATAACATAAATGAAGTTGACCCTTACACTCGTGTGAGATGCATACTTATGAATGGCACTGAGTATGAAGCTGTGTGGTCAAAACACCATCTTAATAGGCATTGTGGAAATAATGATATAAGGCGAGCTGTTGGTTTTATTAGAAATTGTGAACAGCAACAACAAAAACTTATCTCCGCCCTAAAACCTGTTGATGAAAATTTATTACAGACAACTTTAGGCTACGAGCAATTGGCTGTGGATTTGACTGCAATCCTTGCACAAAGACAAACAAATGGTTTTGTTAAAAATGCACTAGACTTTGCCCTTCTTGAAGATTTTGACCATCTTTATAGGTATGCAAATCTTCTTGAAACTGACATGGGTGAACATGCTGAAAAATATATTGGCTCTTACACAGAAATAATGCCTGGCAGACCGACAGTTGCCCATCATCGTCACCCCTTTGACAATATAAAAAAGCCTATAAGTAACATTTCTGCTGACCCAATCACAAAATGTGACGTTTCTATTATCACTGCAGCTGAACAACAGACGATGAATTATTATATGAATTTAGGGGCTTTTTATAAAAACCAAAAAGGGCGAGAAATATACAGCGAAATTGCTATGGTTGAAGAAGAACACGTTTCTCAGTATGGTTCGCTTATTGACCCTTCTATGACTATACTTGATGACCTTTTAATGCACGAATACATTGAATGTTATCTCTATTTTTCTATGTATAATGATGAAATTGATAATCATATTAAACAAATTTGGGAGATGCTTTTTGAACAAGAGATTTCTCACCTGCATTATACACTTAAACTGGTTCAAAAATATGAGAATAAAGATTGGTTTGATGTGATACCTGGTGGAGATTTCCCAGAACTTATTGCATTTTCACCACAAAAAGAATATGTTAGAAAAGTTCTTGGTGAAACGGTTTGTTTGACATCTAACCTTGAAAATTATTGTGAAGTTAACAAGCTGTCAGATAATGCACTATTCTTTGAATATCAAAAGAAAGCCATAAAAGATTGCTCAGTTATGCCATCTCATCTTGTGATTGAAGAGCATATAAAACAATTTAAAACCGACTATAGATTAGAAGATAAGGAGCACCCCATTAAGAGTTTAAGAAATAGAAAGGAGGATAATATAAATATTGGAAGAGAAAAAAAATAAGACTGAATACAGAATGTATTTAGTCTTTTTTATTATAAAAAAAATATTTATCAAAAAAATACAAGGTTAACCTTGTATTTTTAAAATAAAGAAGATAAAAGTCTCATAACAGCTTGAAGCATTTTTGTTATCCATCTCTTTTTCTTAAAAAATTCACTATTTACTTCTTGTGAATTTTTTATATCCTCAGCAAAAATATTTTCATAAGCTTTATTTAAGTCTTCAGAATATATAATCATAGTGTCTTCAAAATTTAATCCAAAAGAACGATTATCGGTATTGCAAGTTCCAATAGAAAGTTTGTTACTATCAACTAAAATAGTTTTACTATGCAAAAAGCCATTATATAAATAGACTTTTACACCTAAATCTGCCACTTCTTTTAAATAGGATAATGTGGCTAGATATACTGTTTTTTTATCTGGAATATTTGGAACCATAACCCTAACATCAATTCCACTTTTTACAGCTATGCGAAGAGCGGCAAAGAAAACATCATCTGGAATAAAATATGGGGTTTGGATATACACTCTTTTTTTTGCATTTACAATCATTTTGATAAAGGTTTCTTTTATCTTTTGAATTTGACTGTCTGGTCCCGATGTTACAAATTGAACTGTGGCATTTCCGCAAATTCTAGGACTTGGGAAATAGCCATTTTCTAAATACAATTTCGGCGGTGTGTTATCGTTTGTGCAATAACGCCAATCATCTAAGAAACTGTTTTGAAGAGCATAAACACCACTACCTTCTATCCTTATATGAGTATCTCGCCATAGTTTAATTCTTTTATCAAGTCCAAGATGGTCATCACGTATATTTATACCACCAGTATAACCAATTTTCCCATCAATAACCACTATCTTTCTGTGATTACGGTAGTTAAGTTTTAAATTAAAGTTTCGTATATGAAATAATGGTGGAAAAAATTCACCCACTTGCCCACCAGCTTTTTTAAGTTTTTTAAAAAAACGTCGTGGTGCTTTTCTTGAACCTATTGAGTCGTATATTAATTTAACATCAATACCTTCTTTTGCACGTTTGCAAAGAAGCTCCATCACCTGCTTCCCTGTTTTATCGTCTGCAAAGATATAATACTGAATATTGATAGATTCTCTTGCATTTAAAATATCTTCTTTTAAGGCATCTATTTTATCTTTTCCATTTGTGAATATTTTTATATCATTCCCTGGACTAGGATAGGAGCCAAAAGAATAACATAGTGCCACAAGCTCTTGGTCATCTTTTAAAATGCCATCAAGTTTTGCCTCTTCAAGAGTTTGTATCCCATCAATATTTCTTATTATATCACGTTCTAAAATTGACTTCTTCTTAATCATTCGACGTGTAGTTACACTTAAGCCACTTCCAAAAACAACATATAAAAGAAAGCCAAATATTGGTAAAAAAGTTAAAACCGTAAGCCAGGCAATAATGTTCTCTGGCTTACGTTTTTCGTAAAACACCATACCTATTGAAAGGAGAAAATTGATGCATACAATAACTGTGAAACTTATTGTAAACCAATTCATATTTCCTCCTTTTAATAATGTATGTTTTTTATATTTTTAACTTTTATCCATTATAATCGGTATCCCAACTTAAGTTTAGTGTGCCAAGGGTTAGTAAACCAGATGCATCGCTATCGTTATTTATATCCCTATCTGTTCCTGAAACTTTCATTCTGATTATAATCTTTATATATTGGTCATAAGTGAATGAATCAAAGAATGTGATTGTTCCTGCTGCGTCTACTTCCGCATTACCAGAAGCACCATCAGTTGCATCAAGTGTGAAAGTAAAGTAGTTTGTATAATTTGCTATGTCTTGAGGGTTATCTCTGTTAACATCAAGATTGCTATTTGCATATAGTAGACTGAAAGCATCACCCCAACCAAGCTTTGTAATTGTAGAAGTTCTGCTTCCTTCACCGCCATCTAAGGTTACGAATGGAATAATTTCTAAAGTTGATTCACGTTGAAGAGCATAGTATTTGCCAGTTACAAAATAGTTCTTAGATACTCTATAGTTGAATGGAGTGTCTGTGCCCTGTCCGCCAAAATCTATACTTACAATATAATATTTTCTTACATTATAGTATTGTCTAGCTTCCAGTAAAGATGCATTTTCAACATAAATAATATCATCTTTAATTGAAGTTATGCTTATTCTGTCTGCATCAGCAGCTGTCAGGCTTGTGCTACCAGTTTCATTATCAGTAGTTTGTGAACCATCTGTATTATCAGTTTTGTCTTCTACAAGATTTATAGCAAACGTTTCACTATCTTCTGGTAGATATACGTTATATTGATAGTATGATGTTGAAACTATTTCTTCATTAATATCATCAGCGGTATTATAAACATAATAGAATGTTGCATTTTGGTCACGTGGAATAATCTCTAATTCATCACCAATTTTAATATTTGTTCTTAGGTATTGAGATATAGAAATGTAAACCGTTCTTGCCCAACTATATCCTGTGTTATTAATATTTACAATAGCTGGAGTATCGTTATAACGTTCTTTCTCGCCGTCGCCATCAGTATCTCTATACAAATACAATTCAAAGTTTGTTAAACGGCCACCGCTTACTAAAACTTCAAGCGTATCATTAATAAAACTAAATTCTATACCATCAGAATTTTCAAGGTCTTCGCCACCACTCATTATATCAAATTCATCAATTAAAGTAAAGGCTTCTCCATCACGGACAGGTGCTTGTTCTTCCTCAAGAATTGATACTTCTCTTGTGATTGTAACGTTTACCTTTAAATCGTAATACTCAATTACACCATTGTTATTATATTCAAGTCTAACAACCATCTGAGCATCTGCGGTATTGCTTTCTTCAAATAAATCAGTGTTTTCAATACGTGGAACTTGGAAAGGTAGATATTCCTGACCTGCTACAACATTTGGCTGTTCTGCATCGCTTCCTGGATTTCTATAAGGGTCTCTAAGTGCAGTAAGCCCATTGAAAACAGTCTCTCCGCCACCCACTTCATTTGAACTTGTTATAGTGGCAAGTGTGTAACCCGTTGTTCCACTTCTTGTTTGTATTGTTGTCTGCTGTTCTGTTGTGTCTGATTCTTCTGTTGAAAGTTGTGTTTCTGTGTCTGTATCTCCAGTTAAAACTGGTGCTTCTGTTGGTTCTATTGGACTATTAATAATTGGGTTGTCTTCCATATCATAGAACATGATTGAATCTACAGATATATAGTTTAGCATAGGCACTTCAAAATATTCTTCATCTTCTGAAAGATTTGGCCATTTTGCAAGATTTTCATCAACTTCTATTGTATAGCCACCTTCCTGTTTTGCAACTAATCCACTATCCGTGATTGATGTTGGGTCTGAACTGAATAGATAAGCCTCTATGCCTGTGATTTCAATAAGTTCAACTGTGCCATCAACATCTTCTGGTGGATAAGTTTGTGCATTGATATAGTAGCTACTGCTATCATTATTACCGCCTTCTTCTATTTGAACACTAAGAAGTTCATATTGTGCACCAAAATCAAGATAGCCAAGTTCGGTAAGTGCAATAGTATCCGCATTTATTTCAGGAGGTGAATATGAAGACTGCAAACTGAAATATAGAATATAAGTGAAACCATAAGGGTCTACTGCTTCAATATAATAGTATTGAGTTCCAAAAATAACTTCTTTTACAGAATTAAACGTTGTATTTTGACCTTCTCTGAGTGTATAGGTTTTGCTATTTTCATCATATATCCAAACCCTATCATCAGCAGTGCCTTGTATTATTGCATTTAAGTCTTCGCCTAATTTTTGCCCTACATTTGTTTCATTATTGTATTCAACACCTTCTATTGTTGAACCTGGAACATTCATTGTGATTGTAAAGTTTGAAGTTGCAAGTTCTACCGATGTGTTTTCACCATTTGTATGTCTTACTGAAACATGACCTTCTTGACCTTCTGTAAGTGAGTCTGAATCTGTTAGTGTGAAGCTTGAATATACATTTTGACCATCAACTGTGATAAGGCTGGCAATATTGTATACATTACCCTCGTTTGAAACTACTGCACTATTTGTATCAACTTCTACAATATTTCCGCCATAAGTTATTTGATAGTCTGGAACTATTTTTACAACAATATAAAATTCTTTTTCATAGCTTACCGAGCTATCTTTTATAGGAACAGAGTATGTGAGTCTTGTGAGAACAAAATCACCTTGATTATCTGCTCCAAGTGGCAATAACCTATAGTCATAAGCATATTGCCCTGCATTTAGAATAGCAGATGAGAAGAGATAGACATATCTATTTGTTCCATCACTATTAGCTTCAATACTGAAGCCCTCGCTTGCAATACCATAAGTTGAAATATATCCATCAAGAATTGCAACTAGCTCGGTATCATTTTCGTCTATATCTGATACGTTATTTCTGCTTTTATAATTAACACTTTCAAATGTTAAAGTTGCTCTGTCTGCACCAAAGTCACCTTCAATAATATATTCCCCTGTTGTTGGGTGGCGAACACCAAAGAGTTCAACCATGCTTTGTATTTCATAGTTTACTTCAAGTTCAATATAGTTATATAAACTTGAAATTTCTGCATCTACTGCAATATCAATACTTGGCATAAAATAATAGTTTAATGATAAATCCAAAATATTATTTGTGCTACCATCATCTTTATCAATTCCTTGTGTTCCATTGCCCTCAGTGTTATTAAATACAGGTATGAAGTTTATTGTATCTTCTATATAATTTTCAAAATCAAAGCCTGATAGTGCAATTCCATAGTAACTATAAGCAATAGGCTCACCATTTGCTCCACCATATAGAAGTTGGATTCTGTTTGTTAGAGCTATACTTGAGAATATTGATTGATTTGAATCACTATTTGCAAGTTCTCTAATATCCGCAAATGTTGCATCTTGTGTTGTTATAGTTTCCCCTGCTGTTACTTTGGAGATTATTCCATCTGTTCCAACAGTAAGCATATTTTCTTCAAAGAGTAAAACTTCATAGGTTCCAACATAGACAAAATTGCTTCCATCTGTATTTGCCATACTGTAGCCAAGGTCTAAGTTTGCTATTTGCCCTGAATAACTTGAATCTATATATTGTGGATATGATGCATAGAATTTTATGCTTTCATCTGTGCTATAGCCACTTCTTTCAGCAAATACAACATAATACGAACCTTGTGCTGTTACTTCATTGCTAAATATCACACTTGCCATTCTGTTTTGGCTAAATAATCCATCTGTTGAAGTTTTATCAACGTATATTGTTTCGTAATTTACAAGTGTTTGGTTGCCACCTTCATCAGAATAAGTTCCGCTTGCAATATTGGCACTTACATAATTTATTTGGGCAACAACAGAATTTGTAAGAATATAAACAGTATAGTCACAAGAAACTTCTTGATAAGTTATTCTGAATGTTACATAAGAATCAGTTCCATTATCATTGAATATAATTTCATTGCTACCTGATACTGACGTAAAGGTGCCACGTCTAAATGTGATATTTTCATCAAGCCCTATCTCACTGCTTGGCAAGTAGTTCGAATAGCTAGTTACGTTATCTCCATTTATTTCGCTGTAGACACTTGCATTTGCCATTGAAAGAACTGTGATTGAAAGGTTTTCGTTATTTATTTCGGCTGGTGCGTTATTATATACAGCACTTCCTTCCAAAATCTCGCCTTGCATAATTGTGATTCTGTTAACATTGCCTTCAGAATTATTAAATGCTGGCTTATGGAATATAAAGTCTGTAAGAATATTTGTAAAGCCTGTGCCATCATCTATAAATTCTCTTGTTAATTCTTCCCCGTTAGGTGAAGGATAATTTGCTTCTAAAGAAACACTCTTATATACGTTAAATGAGAATGTGATTGTGAATGTTTGATATACCACAGCTGATAAGTCTGAATTAGAATTATAGTTAAAGTATAATGAAACAATCATATTTACATCAACACTTGTGTCGCTTGCAATATAGTCTGTATGAATTGTTGTGCCTTCTATTGATACAAATGCTGGGCTTGAAGATGAGCCATTATATACAACGTTTGTATTGCCATAGCTATATTTAACACTAAATATACCATCTTCATCTATTATTAAATCTTCTCCTGCAAGAACAACTCCACCGTTTGCACTTGTTCTATATACAACGTTTTGCCCTAGAGTTAAGTTTGTGGTGAATGTGAAGTTTTGACCGTCATAAATACCACCTCTGAATGTGATTGTGAAACTGAGAGTTATATTATAACTTCTGATAAGGTCAGCAACAATAAATGTTGAATTTCCATCAAATACTATAAAGTCTGTGCCATCAAAACCATTTATATCTTGGGTTGAACTTGTTATCGAATCTAGTGTTATAGTATAATCACTTCCTGAAAGTGAGGTTTCTTCACCATTAAGTCTGATGTTGAATATATCTGTAAATTCATAAGAGTTTCCACCTGCAAGAGTATTATTATCTACCTTAACATCATAACTTGCAGTTGCATCTATATTTATTATAAGTGTTGCAAGATAACCTTGTTCTGTGTAGAGTGTGAACTCTATCTGTCTGTCGCTTGATATATAATTTGCAAAAGTGATTGTGAATAAACCTTGATTTGCTTGAGATGAATCGTAAGTGAAAGATTCAACTGCTGATTCTACATTCAAGCCTATTTCTTGATTTTCAGCACGTTCACCAGTCATTGAAATTTGAAGTATATCCCATACTTCTGTATAGCTTTGGGCAGAACCAGTGATATAACCTTCAAGCAATCTTATATCCATAGATAATGTTCTATTATCTGATGATGCAATACTTTCTCTAGTAATATCCCAAGTATAAATTTCATTGTTTGAATCAGTTATAACTGTAGAGTTGCCTTCTTCAAATCTTACTGAATAATTATAGGTTGTGGTATTAAGAATAAAAGTATAGTATTGTTCGCCACCAATAACCGCTAAATCATCATCTTGAGCACCACCTTGATAGCTGTGTTTAATGTTAATTGTGATTTGCTCACTGGTGTAGGCTGTGTAATACATCTGAGAATAGTCATCTGAGAAATAAATTCGTATATAATTTGACCAAGTTTCTTCGCTAAAATAAGGGTTTTCACCAACAACAACACTTTCAACTTCATTAACGTAGCTTAAATCAGAGAAAACTCTTGTGCCATTGTATATAAAGCTACCTTCACCTGTAATTATTTTGATTGTAAGAATATCGTCTGTTGCAATTTCAAAATTTTCAGTTGAATCAGGAGCTTCAGCTGCTTCCAAAGCTTCAGCAAAAACTTCTTCTAAATCAATAATTCTTTCATCTTCTGAAATGGTGACAAATTGAGCATCTGTTTTGAGTTCGCCATTGCTGTTATATAAAGCAAACCATACCTGCATTTCACTGTCTGGGATTACTTGAAGCTCTGTTATAGTGGTTTGAACTGTGTTTATTTCAGTTTCATTATACCTTATTTCTCCTGCACCTGAAATGCTTCTTATTGTGAATCTATCACCCCTTTCAACATCACCAAAGAGAGCTGTGAGGTCTATTGTTTTATCAAGTGTTGTGATTGTTATAAGTTGTGGCTGGCCATTAATCTCATCAGAACCATCTATTGGTGTTATTAGAACTGTCATATCACTTGTTACAGACACATCTAATGTGGTTATGATTTGTTCTTCACCACCTTCAACACCTTCGGTTCCTATTGAGTCTATTGTTATATTTCCATTTACTAAATTGCTATTGATTAAAGGTATTTGTTTTGTGATATTAAATCTCTTTTGATTTTCATTTAATGTTGTTGCACCAAATACATTATCAAGTTCCACCATATTTTCACTGTCGACATCACTTTCTAAAAATTCTGAATTTCCATTATAGCCATAGACAGAATTATCAACAATAACGTCTGGAATGACTTTGAGAACATAATAGAATTCTCGACTGTCGCTTGAATTTGAAATTGTGTATCTTAGTGCCAAATAGAAGTTATCCATAGTGCTTGTAAGGTGATTAAGAGAAAGCTCTGCCACCCTTTCATAAACACCACTTTCAACTTGTTGTGTTTCTATAGAAATTAATTTTTCAATTTCAGAATTTGCTTGAACCGAACCTGTTGTGTCTACAGGATAATAATCTACACTTATTGAAAAACTTGGATTTGAAAGCATATATAAGCCATTTGACAACTCTTCTCCAAAGGTATATTCACTTAAAATTTGTGTTACCTGACCTGCGGATACTGTGTCGTATATTCCATTTTCTATAAGTGTATTAGGTTCAGTCATTGCAGTTGCAAGTTTATCTGCATTATCAACTCCGCTTTCATAATTTACATAATCAAAACCAATAGATGAAATTATGATTGGCACATACATTACTGCAATAGTTCCAGGGAACTCTGGTTTTTCACCATTGTTTTCATTATCTGAGCCAAAGTATACAACCATAAATAATTCTTCGCCATCAAGACCTTGGAATAATCTATTGCTTGAATTTCTTGTTGTAAGCCTTGTTCCTGTTAATGAAACAGCCATTCCTGTTTCATCTTCAACAATATGCCCTGTTGAATCGTAGGTTACACCTAAATAATTAGTGGTTGATTCTGCATTGCCTGATGTTGAGTATGTTCTTAAGTTGCCATAAATATTAAATCCATTATTTTCAGTTGTTCTTACAAAATCATCATTTAAGAACCATGTTCCTTCTTGAAGCATGATATATTCAGTTGAACCTATATTTTGAACTTCTGCCTTTATATTATAGTCAGAATCATAAGATATAAGTGATGCTATATATTCATAAAGGTCAAAATTATCGCCTTCACTATTTGTATATAATCTTATTTTGATTTCAATAGAGCCAAGTTCCACTCTGTTTATTATAGTGTTATTAGCCCCACGAACTAAATAATTAATATATAGTGTTGTGGTAAGTTCAGTTGTGTTATAGTCGAATACAAAGAAAGCATCTTCACTCTTTGTTATGTTTCCGTTTTCATAAACTAAATAATCTGAGAATACATATTCCACATCAATTCCGGTAATAGCCGTATCGACTTCGCTTCCACCAGCTGTTGACATTCTACGCAGGCTTACAAAATCAGATTCAACATAGTTTGTTCCACTATTTATTATATAGTAAACATTTTGTTGGTCGTATATAGCAAGGTCTCGCGTTACAACAAAACTTATTGTTATGCTTAATGTGAAGTTATTATCACCATCTGGAGCAAAGATTACTGAGTATGTTTGAGATGGCTCATTCCAAAAATCTTCAAATATTATCGTTCCAGCTGAAATTGTTTCATCTCCCATTGCGTAGTCTTTTACATAGAAAATTCCTACATAAGATGTTGCACTTTCTTCTAGAATATAATTATTTCCACTTCTTACAATATAATAGAGTGATTCGCCATCATCATAGAGTGAAGCCAAAGAATTATCATAAGCTTGTGACAAGCTGTTTAGATAATTATTTGTTACAGTATTTTCAAGTTCTAGTGAAGCACTTGCATATAAGGTTTCACCATTATTTGGATAATTTTGTGATGAAACTGATACGTTTGGCAAAAGGGTTAAGCTTAATGTTGAACTAATTGCCCCATTTTCGCCAGTATCTGAAATGGTAAATCTTATTATATGGTCTACTGAAAAATCTTTATTAATTAAAATACTTGTGATTGATTGACCACTTAAGGCTGCTCTTATTGATGCTGCAGTGCCATCTAGCCCTGATATTATACCCGTCTCACTATAAAGTGTAAGCATTCCATCATATCCAAAAAGGTCTTCAATCATCTCATCGGTTATAGTGCTATCATTTAGATATTGTTGGCTGAATTGGAAACGAATATTGTTATATTGTGTTCTATTTTCATCTTCGCCAATATAAAATCTTGCAAGTGTGTGAAGATTGATAACATCTATAGCACCATCTGATTTTGCACCATACTTACTTACTGCAATATTTGAAATATCTGGTTCTTCTGTATAGTTATCGTTTGTAAATGGGTCAAGTGAATCTGTGCTTTCAGCATAAGTGATACCAACAGAAGAAATATTTAAGGTCATAAGTTGCCCATGAGTTAAACTTGTTGCATTGCCATCTATACTTTCAAGTGCAAGAGAAACAACAGCACCTTGGGCTTGTCTAAATGTGAAAGTCTGTCCGTTTAAGTTGATTGCATCGGTTGAACCACTTTCAATTATAAATCTCCACTCTCCAGCAAGAGTATCTGTTCTTTGTTTTTGGTCTGTTATAGTTACATAACTGTTATCAACACCAAGAAGCCTAGTTAAAAGTTCGGATACACTTGTAAGTTGAGTTATTTCAAGACTGATAGTTGTTGTGAAATTACCGCTTGCATTTAAAATTTGATTTACATAGATGGTGTCTTGCCCTGTTATAAAATTGTTATAATCATAAGCACCTTCTGGGGCAATTTCAATATTTGTTGCCACTGGGCTATAAATACAAATATCTGTATCAACTGGAACATCTGCCACCCAATCAATATTTGAATCGTCGTCATTGTTGTAGTTTAATATAAATTGATATATGTATATACCATTTGAAATTTCAATATTCATACCTGTATTTACGTTGATTTGATATTCAAGCATTCCTTCGCCTGTTGTTCCATCAACGGTAAATTCTCTGCCTGCTATAGAGAAATATGATGTTATATCTGTGTTTTGTGTGCTTCTAATTATAAGACTGATATGATTATTATCAAGTTCTTCTTGGAATACAGAAACAGATTCTGCATTTACCCTAAATGCCACGCTGATTGTTTGTGTTGCACCTTGATTTATAGCAATTTCACCATTTACTTCTTGGAAAGCGCTTGTATCAATTCCACCAGCTTGAACTGAATCTTGATAAAGTGATTTTTCGCAATTTACGGTTATATACTCATTGCACATCATGGCTATGCGATATGTTCTGTTACCACTTTGGTCTTCTTCATAAACAGGAATACCATTTTCTGTTACAACAGTTGCATAATATAATCTAAATGTTCCTGTGTTTTGAAGTGTGAGCGTGCTTCCATTTATTGCAAAGAGCATAAGATTATCAATATCAGTTGAATAATAGCCTGTTAAGTTATAATTATATCCTGTTGCACCAATTATTGTATCTACAGTTGGAACGAGAGCATCTTTTTCACCCTCTCCAAAGTATGCAAAGAACACATAATCTTTATAAATATTATCTGTTGGGATTGAAACAAGTTCATCTAAATTAATTGTATATGGATTGATGCTTCCATCAGGGTTATAGTTAAGCATAACATTAATATCACTTGAATCAGCCCAAGAAATTTCTGATTCTGTGTGTTCTTCAACTGATAATGTAAATTCGTATATCAAAGAAGGTGTGCCAAATAATGAATAACCTCCATCTTCAGTTTCAATTAAAAGAACAACACTTACATTTATATTTGCATCTTGAAGTGATAATAAATCCCAATAACCATAGTTCAAATTTGAAACGTTTGAGAATGGCATATAGTAGTATGTTCCATCTATTTCTACCCTTTCTCCACCACTTACAGTTAAGAAAGTATTATTACCTATGGTTGGGTCGCCTTCATTATATTCAAATGAAAGAGCTATATTTGAAAGCATATTTTCAATAATGGCACCTGATGTTGAATAGACATTGACTCCTAAAAATTCAGCATTTAAGTCGTATAGATATTGATTAATATAAAGTCTCATTGTGCTGTCTGGATTCATTGAAATTGATGAACCTGCTTTGCTTACTGTGAAATTATATACACTTGCTGCACCTATTCTTATATTTAATTGTGAAGAAACATCGGTGGTGGTTGGTGAATCCAGATACCCTAAAACTTGAGAATAGAAAAGTTCATCTTCTGAAGTTGTATACCGATTTTCTATTGCTTTTTGTGTTGCTGCATCTTGGAAAGTATAACCCATTAGTGTTATATTATCAATTGCTTGATTCCCTGCAATAAAGCTTACTTCATATCTTCCATCATATCTTGTTGCAAGGTCACTTGAAACTACGTTTAATGGCTGGTAGTAGGCATGTTTAACACGTCTGTTATCCTCAGTAATTGAAAGATTATCTATATCACTATAGATATATTCACTTTTTGATGGATAGAAGATGGTATCAAGGGTGAATGCCTCGCCTGTTACAATTTGGTTTGTTGTTTCGCCGACTGAGTTGATTGCCACGGTCTCTGTCATGTAAACAGGAACGTCTACTGCTATTTGTAAAGAAATTCGGGATAGCATATTATATTCACTTTCTGCTTGTAGTGTGGAAATTCCGCCAACAATCCATTGAATAGATTGACCATAAGCATCAAGGATTTCATTGCCTTCACTATCAACAAGATAGTTATCTCTTATAAGCAAAACAGTGAAAGGTTGCCCAAGAGTGACAACTTCTGGAACTTGTATAATTCCATTGTCTATGTATATAACACCATTGTCATCTTCAGTTGTGTTTGGTTGAGAAATGTTTGGAAATGAAAGTGTGACTGCTGTTTCTGTGACAGGGTTTGTTGATGTTGTTATTGTTAAAGTAAAATCATCTACTACTTCAAGTTGCCCTGTGGCTTGGTTATATAATTCTTCATCATAAGAAAAAGTTATATTCTCTGGATTTATAACCCTCTCTTCAAAACCGCCTGCAAGATAAACGCCTAGCACCGTAATGCCAGATATAACGCCAACACCTGCAATAACTAATATAAGAGTGAGCCACAGTGGCCATTTTCTGCCACCAGTTTTCTTTGCTTTCTTTTCTTTTTTCAATCTTTTCATTTAAGGCACCTCACCTTCAAAATTGTATTACAATTATATTATAAATTTTTACCACAAAAAAGGCAAATAAATTTTGCTTTTTCTTATAGTTTTATATAGTTTTAATAAACTATTATTTATTATAATTATTTAGGGCAAAAATATTTAAAAATTTAAAAATATTAAAAATAAGATTTTTATCATTTTTTATTAAATAAAAGTAGAAATTTTTATTAAAAATAGAATTTTTTATTAATTTTTATTAATTTTTTTATTTTTTTTAAAAAAATTTTAGAATTAATTTAATTTTAATATTTTCAAGTATTTTATTTCCTAAATCACTTTTTGTTGACATACACAAATTTTTCAATTATAATTAACTAAATTTAAAGGAGATTATTTTATGATACAAGTTAGTAATGTGTCTTTAGCATTTGGCGGAAGAGTGCTTTATAAAGAAGTAAATTTAAAATTCACAAAAGGTAATTGTTATGGCATAATTGGAGCAAATGGGGCAGGAAAATCAACCTTTCTTAAAATCTTGACTGGTGAAATTGAACCAAATACTGGTGAAATTTTTATTACACCTGGAGAAAGAATGAGTGTGCTTGCACAAAACCAGAATGCTTATGATAATGAAACAGTGCTTGATAGTGTTCTTCTAGGTCATAAAAGGCTTATGGAAGTGCAAAAAGAAAAAGATGCACTTTATGCAAAGCCTGATTTTACGGAAGAAGATGGATTAAGAGCTGGTGAACTTGAAACAGAATTTGCCGAACTTGGCGGTTGGGAAGCTGAAAGTGAAGCTAAAACCCTGCTTCAAAGCCTTGGAATCAGCGAGGATTTATTCTATACTCTTATGAAAGATGTTGACCCTAAAGAAAAAGTTAAAGTTTTGCTTGCACAAGCACTTTTTGGCAACCCTGATATTCTTGTTCTTGACGAGCCAACAAATAACCTTGACTTCAAAACTGTTAGATGGCTTGAAGATTTCCTTCTGGGTTTTGAAAATATTGTTATAATTGTTTCGCATAACCGTCACTTTTTAAATAAAGTCTGCACTCATATTTGTGATGTTGATTATGGAAAAATCAATATGTATATTGGAAACTATGATTTCTGGTATGAATCAAGTCAGCTTATTCTTCGCCAGATGAAAGACCAAAATAAAAAAGCAGAACAACGAGCAAAAGAACTTAAAGAATTTATTGCGAGATTCTCAGCAAATGCTTCAAAGTCTAAACAGGCAACAAGCCGAAAACGTGAACTTGAAAAATTAACTATTGAAGATATAAAACCTTCATCGAGAAAATACCCATATATCAACTTTGAATATACTCAAGAAATTGGCAAAGAAGTTTTAAAAGTTGAGGGCTTAAGCAAAGCTGGAATGTTTAAAAAATTAAATTTTAACATAGAAAAAGGGCAAAAAGTGGCTTTTTTTGCGAAAAATAGTCAAGTTTTAACCACATTATTCAATATTATCTTAGGAAATGAAAAACAAGACAGTGGAAATGTGTTTATTGGAAAGACTATAAAAATTACCAACCTGCCTCAAAATAATAATGAGTATTTTGAGGGAAACACAAGTTCTATTGTGGATTGGCTTAGACAATACTCTAAAGACCAAAATGAAACATATATACGAAGTTGGCTTGGAAGAATGCTATTTACAGGTGAAGAAAACTTAAAACCTGCAAATGTGCTTTCTGGTGGTGAACGTGTGAGGTGTATGCTTGCAAAAATGATGCTTGAACAAGGCAATCTTCTAATATTTGATGAGCCAACAAACCATCTTGACCTTGAAAGTATTACTGCACTAAATAAAGGTATGCAAAACTTTCGTGGAAATATTTTATTTGCAACACACGACCAAGAAATTATTGAAACTGTTGCAAATAGAATTATTGATATTATTGATGAAAACCATTATAATGATTTTACTGGAACTTATGAAGAATACTTAAATTGGCTTGAAAAAAATAGCAAAAAATAACTTTGCTATTTTTTATATTTTTAAGGAAAATACAACCTTTTTTAAAAAAAATAAGCTTTTATACAAAAAAAGATGCAAAATTATAATGATTTGCATCTTTTTTATTATATTAATTTATCTACCCATAGAAAAACAATCTTCATCTTCGCGTTCTTCATATTTTCTTTCTTTCTTTTTTGGCAGTGGTTCTTTTAATTGATTTACTGAGTCTTTTATCTCGCTAATAATTGTTTTGTGTGTAGGTTCCATATTCACTGCACTTGTTATCCCTTTAGCAACACCAATACCTATCCCTGTGATTGTTGTGATGCCACTTAATAGTTTAAGACCTAAAATGTTATCGCGGTCTTTTAATATGGCTGGGGATTGAGAAGTATTATATAATTTCTCTTCGATATTGCTTTCACTTGATGAAATATCTTCTATTAAAGCATCATATCTCTCTTGAAATTCTGCTGTTGATATTTCCCCTTTTCTATAAGCTTCCTCAAGATTTATTAGTGTTGCCTTCAATCCTTCTACTCTTAACTCTTCTTGTTCTCTTAGTTCTTCAAAATTTTCTGAAGAATAGAATTCAGCCTTAGATTTATTTTCCAAAACTGCTGACCCAACAGCACAGCCAACACCAGATGCAATAAAGAATGAGCCAAGTCCGAGAAGAGCGGATAAGCCCACAATTTTAAGACCTCTTTTAACTTTTTTGATTATACTCATAATATCTTCTCCTTTAAAAAATCAAGACTTTCTTAAAGTCTTGACTTTAATTTCAACACTTTAAAAAGCGAGTTTTATATATTCTTGCGTCTTTAAAACATTGTAAAAATTAAAATATACAACTTTTATATAACTATTATTAAAATAGCTTATTGATTTTCAATATCCTCGTCATGAGAACTTTTTGTAGAACCATATACTTTATTTACTTTAAGCTTATCTTTGCGAGCATAGCCTATTTTGTTGGCAAGTTCTTCGCCGTTCTTTACAAACTTAACAATCATAGAAAGTTCGTAAATATTTTCTATTCTTGGAGTGACAGTTTTTATATCTTTTCCTTTATTTAAAGCATCAATAAGCTGGATAACTTTAAGTAAGCTACGTTTTGCTCCGCTTTCCATAGTTTTCTTGTCTACACCTTTATCCCAACCAAAAGATGCTTGAAGATTGTTATAGTCTTCTAAATACTCAACAACACTCTTGCTCCATTCACTATGTAGACTTTGTGGTATAACTTTTTTACCACGAGCTATAATTTCTTCTATGCTAATTTCTCCATTTTCTTGAAGTCTTTTCTTTCTATTAACACTATTGCTAGCATAGAACTTATCATATTTAGCTTTATCTTTTTGAGACATTCCATAAACTTTTGCATAAATTGTTTCAACTGTGTCAAACTTTGTGAATACACAGGCATCATTAAGTCTGTAAAAAACATTATTTCCTTCTGCTTGTTCTTTGCGGAAATCTTTAATAAAGTCTGCTAAGCTTCCTTCAAATTGTTTATCAGTGGCATTTAACATTGTAAGTGCATTTTTATAGCATCTTACAATACGTTCGTCACGACCTAACCCTTCTCCAAAGTTTTGTAAAACTGAAACAGCCTTTTCAGCTATTCCTAAACAAGTTTCTTTATAATCTCCTGGAAGTTGGTAATAATTTGCATGTAAAACATCTACTTCCCAATTATCATTAACTTTTCTATAAACTGATGGAACAAATGCAGTTTTACTGCCAAACTGTGCATCAAGGCTTGCAACAGAGTTTGCATCTTTTACTACAAACCATCTTGGTTCGTCGTTAAGTATTGCTAGAATATCTCTTTTCCATTCTTCATGTTCTTGAAATGCAATATTTTCTAATAATTTATTATCCATAATTCACTCCCCTTTATTTTTTAAAGTTATAACTTAATTATAGTCTGATTTGTTAAAATGTCAATACCAAAATAAAAAAATTATCCGCTTTTTGTTGACTTTTATTTTTATTTTACTATAATAATTATTGTTATGGCGATGATGGAATTGGCAACTCCTGAGCTAAACGCTTGTCGGCGTAAAGACAAAATAAGGTGTTAGACTTTTAAAACTTCTATAATTTGTTTATATTGGATTTAATAAGTTTAACATGAATTAGGGTGGAACAGCGAAATACAGTATTATCGCCCCTATGCATGAACTGCATGGGGCTTTTTTATTAAATAATACTAAATTTAAGCTAATGCACTACCAAAACCCTAATTTTATAGTAAAAATATTAAAAACTAAAAACTTTATAGAAATTTTTGTTAAGGAGAAAAAAATGAAAGAAGAAAAAAAAGTTGAAACTATCAAAAATGAACTGACTATGGATAAAATCGTTAATTTATGCAAAAACCGAGGATTTGTTTTTCCCGGTAGTGAAATCTATGGCGGATTTGCTAACACTTGGGATTTTGGACCTGTTGGAGTTGAGTTAAAAAACAATATTAAACGTGCTTGGTGGAAGAGATTTGTTCAAGAATCTCCGAACACTTATGGTGTTGATGCTGCCATTCTTATGAACCCACGTGTGTGGGAGGCAAGTGGCCACGTGGCAAGTTTTGGCGACCCTAAAATGGACTGCAAAAAATGCAAACAACGTTTTAGAGCAGATACTCTTGTTGAGGCGCATAGCAAAGGCAGTGTTTCTGCTGAGGCTATGACAGATGAACAACTTGAGGCATATATTAATGAACATCATATTTGCTGTCCACATTGTGGTGGCTTTGATTGGACCCCAATACGTAAATTCAATCCTATGTTTATAACATCTCGTGGAACACTTGAGGCCGATGCTGATAAGGTTTATCTTCGCCCTGAAACCTGCCAAGGCGAATATGTGAATTTCTTAAACGTTCAACGCACAACAAGGGCTAAAGTTCCTTTTGCAATTGCTCAAATAGGAAAATCTTTTAGAAATGAGATAACCCCTGGAAACTTTCTTTTTAGAACTATTGAATTTGAACAGATGGAACTTCAAATGTTCTGCAAAGAAGAAAATTCTATGGATACTTACAATAACTATAAAGAAAGAGCACTTGAATTTGTTCAAAATTTAGGTTTGGAAGCTGAAAATTTACGTTTTCACGACCATGACAAACTTGCACACTATGCAAAGGCGGCTTGTGACATTCAATATAACTTCCCTATTGGTTGGCAAGAGCTTAACGGAATACATCATCGTGGCACTTGGGATTTATCTCGTCATCAAGAATACTCTGGCAAAAATATGCAATATGTTGACCCATTTACTAACGAAAAGTATATACCTAATGTTATTGAATATTCTATCGGAGCTGATAGGTTGACGCTTGCCATTCTTTGCGGGGCTTATGAAGAAGAAAGCCTAGAAAATGGGGAAACAAGAGTTGTTATGCACTTCCACCCTGCAATCGCCCCTTATAAAGTTGCAATTTTGCCACTTCAAAAGAACCTTTCAGAAAAAGCCAAAGAAGTTTATAGCAGGCTTTCAAAAGAATTTATGTGCGACTATGACGAAGCAGGTTCTATTGGTAAGCGTTACCGCAGACAAGATGAGATTGGAACACCTTTCTGTGTGACTATAGACTTTGAAACACTAGAAAACAATACTGTTACCATTCGCGACAGAGATAGTATGGAACAGGTAAGACTTAATATTGACGAACTTGTGGACTATGTTGAAAAACGCATTAAATTTGAATAAATCTTCAATTAAAAAAAGAGCCGAACGGCTCTTTTTTTGAGAATAAATTCTAAGCAACAATTTCAGGTGCCCCTGCGGTAGTAAAATCAATTGTTATATCTGAAGTTATTTCTATAACACCTGTTGAAATACTTGAACTAAGGATATATTCTTGTTCATAAATGGTAAATTGAGGATAATCTCGTGCGAGTGCAAAAGGCATAATTGATGATTGTGAACGAATTGCCCCCGCTCTCCAAATTTCAATTGTTGAAACATTGTATAGAACTAAGCTTACATCTTCGTTTGTTGGAGTATCACCAGCGGCTTCCCAAAAGTTATTTTCTTCTCCATTATTTATTGCAAAATATGTGTCACCCTGCCAGCCTGAAGCATTTTCATAATTTAATGTTACAGTATAGCCGTTTTGTGCAAGGCTAAGTGTGATTGGAATATTAAAATTAGAAATAGATGCCGATTTATTTGCATTGACGATGTGGAATGTTACACGATAGGTTGCATAAGATGCTGAACCTTCTGTTTTTGCATTAAGTGAAGTGGATATTGCATCATCAGTGGTGCCAGTTGATGTGTATGTGATAGAAGCGGTTGGCGAATCTGAAACAGCAGCATTTTCAAAAACTTCTATTTTCATTGTGGCATTATCAAAGGTGCCAACAAAAGTATTTGAAATATCTGCATTTAGTACTTGCTCTGTGTGATTGTTTGTGATTGTAAATGTGATTGTTAAATCTTCGCCTTTTTGGTTAAATTGAAGTTGTAAATCTGTCCATGTTGCAAGTTCAGCAGTTCCATCATTTTCGGCATCAAATGTTATTTCTTGCATCTTTGATGCTGCATTGGCAAGTGTTCCGCCAGATAACTCCCCTTCCGAAATTGTTGCTTGAACATCAGTTGCTTTAAAAGAAATTGAACCACCAATATTTAGCATGATATTTTGTGCTGCAAGCACACCCATTATAAACATTGAAGCAACCAAAATAAATGCACCAATTGTTGAAATTAATTTCATTTTTAAACTCATTGTTAAATCTCCTTTTATTTTTTTATTTTGACTTTTATAGTATACTAGACATTTTGTCTAGTGTCAAGATATTTTGTCTAGTTTTGGATAAAATTTATTTATGGACAAAATATTCTGTGATAATTTGAAATATTTAAGGAAAGATATAGGTTTAACACAAAAGCAGGTTGCTGAAAAATTGGGGGTTGTTGAAAGTTGCTACGCAAACTGGGAGCAAGGAAGAACCGAACCTTCAATTGCTATGCTTAGAAAATTATCTATAATCTTTAAGGTTAGTATAGATGAAATGATAAATAATGTTATTTAATTTTATACAAAATAACAAACCTAAAATCTATAATTATTATACTTTATTAAGATTTTATGTTACAAAAATACAATATAAAAAATATAGCAACTTTATATTATTAAAAATTAGTTTTCAAATTTTAAAATTTTCTATAAAAAAAGTATCATGTTAAAAATGAATTATATTGGTATTCATTCTTTATTACATGATACATTTTTTTATGTTATAAACTTTAGTCCCGTCTTGTCCACATAAGGAGCAAGAATAAAAATCTTAAAAAATATGCCATTGAAACTAGGAGTGATGCAACATAAGTTAGAGCTGCAGCATTGAGCACTTTATCTGTGGCTTGAACTTCGCTATCACTTGTGCAACCAAGCTTTATAAGCATATCTTTTGCACGTGATGATGCATTCACTTCAACTGGAAGTGTAACAAGATTTGCAACCACGGCAACCGCATACAAAGCAACCGAAATATAGATAACAAGACTGCCAGCTATACTAACTAAAAACACTTGAAGAAGTATACCAACTATCAAAAGTGGCATAAGCATTTTAGAAACAACATTACTCACCTTGACTACCATCTGTCTTGTCTTAAATGGTGCATAATTTTCAGCATGTTGAAGTGCATGCCCAAACTCGTGAGCAACAATTGCTTGAGCAGCAATTGATGTTGAATTAAAATTTTCTTGTGAGATATTTATGCTTCTATCAGTTGGGTCGTAGTGGTCAGTTAACCTTCCACTGCACTGCCTTACCATCAAATTTAAGTTATAATCTGATGATAATTTTTCAGCAAGTTCTGCACCAGTCATTGTAAGAGAAGATAGTTTTTCTTTATTTTCTTCATAAGCACTATTTACCTTTGTTTGGGCAACAAGTGCAATAATTATAGAAATTAAAATCACCACTCCTGAAACAATATATCCTATATAATAACCCATTTTTTTCTCCTTAAAATATTATTTTTTTATTTTTAATATATTTTAATATATTTTTATATATTTTTTTAATTTTTTATTTATTTTTTATTTTTTTATTTATTTTTATTTTTTTATTTATTTTTTTTATAAATTAATCTATATCAGATTATTTTTTTGATAATTAAATAAAATTAAAATAATTTTGATTTTTTTGATAATGTAGTCCAGCCCAAAATTAATCTTAAGAAGTCTGCCCAATAGGTAAGCCTTGCATCTTTTAAAAATCTCTTTGCCTTTTTAAGTTCGCCTTCTGAAAGATACTCTTCAAGCATCTTTATAGCTTTTTTTGATGCATCTTTTTCTATAGAAATTGTTAAAAGTTTATTAAAAAGTGCAAGCAAAAATATTCCAGCACTACAACCAAGAAGTATAAGCCCTAAGTTGAATAATTCATCTCCAAAAAAAAGTAAAACCACACCTGCAATTATAAGAAGTGGCAAAAATATCCCAAGAATTTTACCAAGTCCTCTTAAAAAATGCAAACGTTTAAGTTTTCCACCCTCTTTATCTTGCTTTGCATGCCCTAATTCGTGTGCAATTATTGATATTGAGGCTATTGAGTTTTTATTTAAAGTGTTTGTTGATAAAAATAATTTACCTTTACTATAAGCATCACCTGCAAGCTGAGAGATTTGAATAAATTGAAGTTTTCCATCAAAATCATTATTATTGATGTAGTTTATAAAATCATAAATAGTTAAGTCTTCTCTTAGATAAACCTTATCAAGTTCTTGATAACGTTGCAAAAACCTATCGTAAGCAAAATTCGCTATTGCGAGTAAGAAGCATATCAAAACAGCAAATGCTATCACCGCTATAATAATTATCCATGTTGTGCTCATACTATTATTTTATATTTTTTTGTAGTTTTTATCAA
Organism: uncultured Clostridia bacterium; assembly: GCA_944351415.1. Classification (GTDB taxonomy): domain Bacteria; phylum Bacillota; class Clostridia; order Christensenellales; family UBA1242; genus Caccovivens. Next base: position 63,767 of record CALVPQ010000004.1, read on the forward strand.
GTAAATGATGGTTTTTTTAATAAAATGATTATAAAACACTATATTTTGTCTATAAAAATATACATTTAATAAATTATGTTATTAAAACGACAGTTGTGCCTTCTTGCAAACTTGTGCCTGCGGGTGGAAGCTGAGAAACAATATACTCACCTTCGCCATCAAGTTCATAATATAATCCTAGATTTTTTAAAGTTACTGCAGCTTCTGTAAGGCTTAGTCCCACAACATTTGGCATATCAACATAAACAAGCTGCACACTTTCATCTTGTTTTGGCTCGTTTAGATAGTCAAACAAGTTGCTAAATACTATTTTCCCATAAGGTGCGGCAACAATACTTCCATAATATGCACCTGCACCTGGCTCATCAACCATAATAAAGACAATATATTCAGGTTCGTCTGCTGGATAAGTGCCTATAAAACTTGAAATATATTTTCCCTGAGCAATTCCACCACTTTCACTATATTTTTGTGCTGTTCCTGT